>NZ_JADNPO010000041.1:0-22765 GCF_015558105.1 Holdemania sp. 1001095H_141210_F2 | reverse complement strand
CCTCCCTTGAATAGCTGAAATTGTCTGCCGTTTATAAAGGTACACCTTTATAAAAGCGCTTTCATGGTTTTATTATAACATCATCATTTCAGAACGCAAGCGCTTTCAAATCGGAACTAAATAAAATACCCCCTCGGTGGAAGAAGTTGGTGAATAAATAATTTAAATTTTACCTGTTTTAGTTCTGTTCCGCGCTCTCTTGCATAAGTTTTATAAAGGTGTACCTTTGCGGACACGAAAAGAGAGAGGAGCAGTTATGAATAAAGAGGAAATTTTTCAACAGATTCGAGGAAAACTGATCGTTTCCTGTCAAGCCAACGAGGAAGAAAATCCGTTCAATCCGCCAGAGGAAATGACAAGAATGGCGAAGGCTGCCGCGATCGGCGGCTGTGCGGGTTTCCGGGCGAATCGGCCGGAGAATGTGCGGATGATCAAAGAAGCTTTCCCGGATAAAGTCATGATCGGAATCTGGAAAGTCGTCACGGAAGGCTGCGACGTGTATATCACTCCAACGATGAAGGAAGTCGAAGTCCTGCGGGAGATCGGCAGCGACATCATCGCGGTGGACGGCACCGACCGCAATAACTGCAACGGACGCAAAGCCTATGAGCTGATCCGCGAGATTAAGGAAAAGTATCCGGATCAGGTCGTCATGGCGGATATCGCCACGATCAACGACGCCCGCCGCAGTGTGGAAGCCGGTGCGGATATCATCTCGACGACGTTGTCCGGGTATACCGAGGACAGTCTGGATCGCTATGCACTGGGCGCGGATTTTGATCTGATCGAGCAGGTCCGCAGAGAATTCCCAAATATTTTCATCAATGCTGAAGGTCGGATCTGGACGCGCGAAGAAGCGAAAAAGGCGTTTGAATGCGGCGCGGATGTGATTGTCGTGGGCACGGCGATTACCAATCCGATGAGCATTACAAAACGATTTGCGGATTATATCAAGAAGTAGGCATGGTGGGACTGCCTGCTGAATTGAATAGTAGAGGAGGTTGGGAAAACAAAAAGAGAGGGCAGGAATAAAGGAAAATCCTAGAGAGGAGGTACAATATGAATATTGGACTAGGATATGCTTTATTTGTTTCTGTTGTGTGTGCATTCTTTGGATGGACAAACTATGGCTTCGTCAACTTACAGACTACCAAACCGGTCGTCTGCGGCGCTTTGGTCGGTCTTATTTTGGGGGATTTAAGAACGGGCATTATTATCGGCGGTACCTTAACACTGGTTTACATGGGCGTGCAGGGCGTCGGCGCAGCGATTCCGGTCAATGCGACGACAGCGACGACGGTAACGACGGCGCTGTGCATTATTACGGGCGTGGAAATGGAAACGGCGATTGCGATCGCGGTTCCGGTTTCCGTTATGGGTCAGCTGGGCCGGATGGCCGCCTGGACGATCAACACACCGTTGATGCATATTGCGGATAAGTACGCGGAAACGGCGGATTACAAGAAGATGACCCGGCTGCAGCTGGTCGGCTCGCTGGTGTTCTTCATTACGGAATTCATCCCGGTCTTCCTGTGCATTTACTTCGGCTCCAGCTTTGTTACCATGGTCAACGAAAATATGCCGGTGTGGATCTCTGAATGGCTGACAGCCGCTACCGGTATGCTTCCGGCGTTAGGCTTCGGCATGCTGCTGGCGATGATGTACAAAGTCAAATACATTCCGTTCTTTATCGTCGGTTTCGTAATGTGCGCCGTTTTCGGCGGCTCGCTGCTGGCGATCGCGCTGCTGGGCGTTTCGATGGCAATCTTTGTCTTCTTCTTCGGTCCGCAGGGTAAACGGAGAAAAGGAGGTGCGATCTAATGACGGAAAACAGAATGGAACAGCCTGTCAACGATAACAAGATCATTTCGCTGGAACGCAAAGAATTGATGGGCGTCTTCTTACGATTCGCCTGCTTCCCGATGGTCACGATCAACTACGAACGTTTCCAGACGCTGCAGTATTTCTCGGCGCTGGCTCCGGTTCTTAAAAAATTATATCCAAATAAAGAAGATCAGATTTCTGCGGCAAAGCGCCATATGGCGTTCTACAACACGACGCCGGAATGGATGGGCTTCACGCTCGGCATGAACTGCGCACAGGAAGAACAGATCGCCAATATGCCGTATGGCGAGGAACGCACGGCGCTGGAAGAATCCGTCAATACGATCAAGGCGTCCTTAATGGGACCGCTGGCCGGCATCGGCGATTCGCTGCGGGCGACCGTTGAAGCGATCATCGGCGCGCTGGCTGCCGGCTTCGCGATGAACGGCTCGATCTTCGGCGCGATCCTGTTCTTTGTCTTAGGCAATGCGTACTACTTTGGAATTTCCTATTTTGGATTCTTCTACACCTATAAAAATGGTATGAAGGTTATCCGCGATATGAACAAATCCGGAATTCTGGACCGCCTGATGGAAAGTGCCACGATCCTGGGCATGACCGCCGTCGGCGCGCTGATTCCTTCCTGGGTCGGCTTCAAGCTGACCAGCGCGATTCAGATCGGCGATTACGTCTTGAACATTCAGCAGGAATTGGACAACATCATCCCAGGTCTGGCGCCGTTAGCGCTGACGATCTGTCTGGCTTGGCTGTATAAGAAGAACGTTTCTTCATTGAAGCTGGTCGGTTTGATCTTCGTCTTCTCGCTGATCATTTCCCTGATTCTGTGATCATAAAATAGAAAAACAAGGGCGGAATTCACTACGATTTGAAAGGAGAAATAGAATATGGCAGTTATTCAGTATCGACTGGACGGAAGAATGCTGCATGGACAGGTCAGTAACTTTGCGCGTGCGCTGAACATCGAGGAATTTGTGGTGATCAACGAGAAAACGGCGAACGATCCGACCCAGGTCATGCTGCTGGAATTGGCGGCGCTCAATGCCGAAGTCGATGCGGTTTCCCCGCAGGATGCGTATGATTTACTAACCGGCGATGAGCTGGAAGACTACCGCGTGATGGTTGTTTTCAAAGAGATCTTTGACGCTGTGGAATTAGTTAAACTCGGCTATTCCATGAACGAGATCGTCATCAGCGGCATGTACGCCAAAGACAATGAAAATAAGGTCAAAGCGGAAGCTTGCTTGTTTGTCGACGATAAAGATAAAGAAGCATTCCGTTTTCTGGAAGATCATGGTGTTCTGCTCACGCATCAGATTTCACCGGAATATAACAAAAAAATGGTTCATGATCTCGTAAAGTTTTAGCTTGCAGGGCCGACCGTATTCGTCGGCCTTTTCTCACCGGGAAAGGAAAGAAACGCGATGGATGTACAGGAGAATATGAAGGAACGCCTGCTGACGTTATGTCAGCGGATGGCGCGGCGCAAGAGCGCAGGTCAGAAAAAGCGCACGCTGCTGCAGTTAAGCGAAATGTTGGGAACGCTGGGCTACCGCACGGCGTTGATCGGGAAAAAGGGCATTCATGGGCAGCAGCTGATCGGCGGCGATCCGGAGCATGCCCGCCTGATTGTGGCGGCGGATTTCAATCTGCGTGAAGCCCGAATGATCCCCGGCCGGCAGCGGCTGCTTGATCAATCGGCGAACCGGAAAAATCAACTGGATAATCTGACGGTGACGTTGGTGCTGAGCGTGCTGCTGGCTGTGATGGGCGTGCTGCTGTGCATCGCGGGAACTAAGGAAGACGGGCGCTGGTATTTCTTCATCCTTGCGGCTCTGATTTTTCTAATTGCTTTCGGCTTGGGCCGGCGACAGACGGCGGGCAATGCCGGAAAGAACGCGGCGTTGTTCGCGATGCTGGAATGCGCCCGCACTTACCGCCATCAGCCGGTTGCGTTCTGCTTTCTGGAAGAAACCGGGACGGAGCTGGGGTTGCAGCAGCTGCGCGAGCACTTCCCGCAGGCCCGATTGGTTTATTTGAATCAGCTCGGCCGGGAAAAAGCGCTGTGCGTCATTTTAAAAGGGAAGGAAGCGAAGCTCTGTGAGCTTTGCGCACAAGCCTGGCCGGAAACTGTCGTTCAGGCAGCGGCGGAACCAGACGACAGCCTGATCCGCAGTTGGGACAGCGGCATTCTGATCAGCACGGCGGATCCTGCCACAATGACCTGCGAAATGCCGGGCGGCAAGTTCGACGTGCAGATGGACAGCGATCAGATTCGGGCCGCAGTCGGGTTGATCGGCTGGCTGATCCAGATGAATGATTAAACGGCGGACAATGCCTGAAGCACAAAGCCCCGGGAAAACCGCAGGATCAGAATCGGAATAAAGATGAAGGAATAATCAAGGAAAATACAGGCAGCCGAATGAAAAACAGACTGCCGGGAGGTAGAGATGAAAGGTATTTTGTTAATCAGCCACGGCCCTCTGGCCGAAGGAATGTTGAAAACAGCGGAGATCTTTTTCGGCGAAAACATTCCGCAGATGAAAGCGGTCGTTTTGAATACGCAGGATGATCCGGAGGATTTCCGCACACGGCTGCAGGAAGCGGTCAAGGAGGTCGACACCGGAGAAGGTGTTCTGGTCTTTGCGGATTTACTAGGCGGTACGCCGTGCAATCAGTCGGCATTTGTGCTGAACGAACAGGTTACGGTGCTGACCGGCATGAATCTGCCAATGGTCATGGAATGCCTGGGCATGCGCATGGGCGGTGAAATTTCAATGGAGACGCTGGAAGAAACCGCAAGAAACGGCATCGTCAATTTCAATACGATGCTGGAAGAAAAGAAGAAAGCCACCCGTCGCCGCCGCAGTAAGGAACCTGCGGCAGAATCGTCGTCCAATTAAACTGAATTTGAAAATCAGGAATCCAATCTGCCGCAGACAGGTCTTTGATTTCTGATTTTTTTGTGCGCAGCTTGTTTTAAACAGGATAAAATGGTTGAAAATGAACAATAATTTACTGCAAAACAGAGGGAAAAGATTGCAAGTCGCCTGCGTCGTGATTAAAATAGAAGCTATGTTTGAAAAGAGGAAACGCTATGAAGAAGAAATTTAATTGGAATTCATTTATCTATAACTTTGTCTTCGTCACGATGATCCTGTCGGTGATCTTCCTGATCATCCGGATCGCCTTGTCGCCTTCCGAGGCTGTCGCCGAAGATGTCCGTGTGAAGAGCGATTATCTGCTGATGCTGGTGCAGTGCATTCTGGGGGTTGTCGCAATGCGGCTGCCGGATTTTATCGAGCATAAAATTCAGATCCAGATTCCCAGCAACATGCTTCTGTTATACGCGGTCTTTCTGTACTGTGCGATTTATCTGGGCGAGGTGCGGGCGTTTTATTACAATGTACCGCATTGGGATACGATCCTGCATACCTTCAGCGGCGGAATGCTGGGGGCACTGGGCTTTTCCTTCGTCACGATCTTAAATAAGTCGGAAAAGATTCCGATGAACCTGTCGCCGGTCTTTGTTGCGGTCTTCGCGTTCTGCTTCGCGGTAACGTTGGGCGTCTTCTGGGAAATCTATGAATTTACCTTTGACGGTATCCTGCGTCTGAATATGCAGAAGTTCATGTTGGAAAACGGAACGCAGCTGATCGGCCGGGCGGCGTTATTGGACACGATGAAGGATCTGATCGTCGACTGTCTGGGAGCGTTGATCATGTCCTTTGTCGGCTACCTGTCGCTGCGTTATAAGACGGGCTGGATTGAAAAGCTGCAGCTGAAATGGCGCAAGGGCGCGATCAAGGATAACAAAACAGCGTAGCGGATCCAGCGGGCAATTAAGAATAATCGGGGGCAAAAAACAAATTGATAAAAAACCTTGAAATAACTCAGGAATGGAATATACTATAAGTGTAGGGACGCTTGAGAAAGCGATACCCATCGTTCGCTATCTCTTCATTGAAGGGAAGCGGTGGATAGATAAGTGCCGAGTATCTTTGTGGGATGCGGCACTTTTTCTTTTGAGTTCTATAATTTTTAAGATGCAGTCCAAGCTGGTTGTCAAAAGCTGGGCAACCGCCAGAATGTCCCTTATCGTTAAAGAAGACAAAAGTTCCATGAAAAAATTCATAGAAAGCCCCTCCTTTCCAGAGCTGCAAAAAACAAGCTCGAAAAACAAATGAATCAAAAGAAAGATCCATCCAGGACGGGCAGCCGCTTTATCAAAGACCCTACATCTTTAATATTGCGTAAAATTCAAAAAAGCCTCCTGAGAAAATGGAAAATGTAAAATTACTTTTGAGGTTTAGTAAAACTCCATAGAGAAGAAATTGATATTCAGTCAGTCTGCAGGATTGATGCGAGGGATCCGACGTCGAACATGGCTGATTCAGCGGGATTGTGATATACTGAAAATAAAGATAAAAACGCAGACCAGAAGGGTCGGGAGGTGGCGGCAATGAGAAGAAAAACAGAGATTCGCACAACCCGTTCCAGCGCGATAAGCAATATTATCTCCGGTATCGCGTTGATCTTGTTTGGACTTTTTGTCCCAAACCTGCTTCATCTGGATGGCGGAATGGGGATGGGATTTGGCGGACCTTCCATGAATCCGGCTCTGTTCTTCACCGCATTTGGCTTGATTGGAGGGATCGCCAGTATTCTTTACGGACTGATCGCACTGAAGCGCGGCGGTATTGCGGAACATGAGATTGTGACGGAGACGACGGACGATTCCCGATTGAACTCGGCCGCGGATCCGGCGGAACAATTAAAAAAAATCTTCCGCGGAATATGAGATGAAAAAGAAAGAAATTCTGAGTAAAAAGTGGTAGAATAAAAAAGAACAAAAAAACCGAAGACAAGAACGAGTAATCCGCAAACGCTCTGTCAAGAGAAGGTCTGGCCGGTGAAAAGACCAGGGAGCAGGCGGACGAATGCCTCTTGGAGGGCCAGCCTGAAATCCAGTAGGGCGGACGCAGCCGGCGTTAACGGAAGAACGAGCGGGACAGATCATTTCTGTTCAATAAAAGTGGAACCGCGCTTCAAGCGTCTTTTAAATCAGAGATGCTTTTTTTGTGGAGAAATCATCTTGTTGGCAGTGTGGAGAACCTGTTTGCCAACAATGTGGAAAGCGCAGAACAAAGGCAGTGAAATGAAAGTAAAACCAAGGAGGAAAAAGTGATGAGTATTCGTCTTTACAACACCCTGTCGGGGAAAATTGAAGAATTCAAGCCAATCAAACCGAATGAGGTCAGCATGTATGTCTGCGGGCCGACGGTGTATAACCACGCGCATATCGGCAACGCCCGCCCGATCATCGTCTTCGATACGCTGCGCCGTTTATTTGAAGCACAGGGATACACGGTTAAATATGTGTCCAATTACACGGACGTCGATGATAAGATTATTAAAAAAGCGCATGAGGAAAACGTAGCGGAAGGCGTTGTGTCCGCCCGCTATATCGAAGCCTATCAGAAAGTCCGGGAAAGCCTGAACACGGAACCGTTGTTCGCGACCCCCCGGGTGACGGAAACCATGGATGAAATTATTCATTTCATCGACGAACTGGTCAAAACCGGTCATGCTTATCAAGTCGGCGGGGACGTGTATTTCCGCGTCGGCAGCGTGCCTTCCTATGGAAGCTTTTCGAAACAGAACCTGGAAGACCTGCAGGTCGGGGCGCGGATTGAGGAAAACACAAAAAAGGAAAATCCGCTGGACTTTGCTTTGTGGAAAGAAACCGATATGGGCATCAAGTGGCAGTCGCCGTGGGGCGAAGGACGGCCGGGCTGGCATACGGAATGCGTCGTTATGATCCACAAGGAATTTG
Organism: Holdemania sp. 1001095H_141210_F2; assembly: GCF_015558105.1. NCBI lineage: Bacteria > Bacillati > Bacillota > Erysipelotrichia > Erysipelotrichales > Erysipelotrichaceae > Holdemania > Holdemania sp. 1001095H_141210_F2. Next base: position 15,087 of record NZ_JADNPO010000041.1, on the reverse strand, counting down.
GCGATCAGATCGACATTCACGGCGGCGGAATGGATTTGCGCTTCCCGCATCATGAAAACGAAGTCGCCCAGTCGCAGGCGCTGTTCCACAATTCCATCGCGCATTACTGGCTGCACAACGCGATGATCAATATCAACGGCGAAAAAATGTCGAAGTCGCTGGGCAACGTCTCCTGGGCCAAGGACGTCATTGAAAAGCTGGGCGCGGATTTAGTCCGCTGGCTGATGCTGAGCGTGCATTACCGCGGAGAACTGAACTTCTCGGATGAAACGATCGAAACCGCCCGCAAGGAACTGGACAAGGTCAGAACGCCGATGAAACAGGCGTATATCAAGAGTCAGCTGGCCGGTGTTATGGTAACCGGCTGCGACGGGGAAGCGGTAAACCGGTTTATCGACGCGATGAACGACGATCTCAACACCCCGAATGGCTACGCTGAAATTTATGAAACGGTAAAGAAGCTGAATCAGGCGCTGCGCCAGCGGGAAATCCAATGGGATCAGGTCGGCGCAGAAGTCGGCGCCCTGGAAAAAATGCTGGAAGTGCTGGGCATCCGGCTGCCGAAAGTCGTGCTGAGCGATGAGGATAAGCAGGTCTTCGCGGATTGGAACGCGGCCAAGGCGGCCAAAGATTTTGCCCAGGCAGATCAGAAACGGGTGATCCTGATTGAAAGAGGTTTGATGTAATGCAGCCTAACGAGCTGTCCGGAAGTACGCTGGCGTATATCGGCGACGCGGTCTGGTCGCTGTTGGTGCGGGAGTATCTGGTCGAGCTGGGCTATGGCCGGGCGAAGGATCTGCAGCGGCTGAGCGTGAAATTTGTCAGCGCCAAGGCGCAGGCCCGCTTTTATGAACAGCTGCATGCCGCAGGAGCGCTGAACGAGGAGGAAGAAGAAATCTTCCGGCGCGGGCGCAACTTTAAAAGCGGCAGTGTTCCGAAAAACACCGACGTGCAGATCTACCGGATTTCAACCGGGTTTGAAGCGCTGACCGGGTGGTGGCATCTGACCGGGCAGGCGCAGCGGCTGCGTGAAGTGTGGGAACAGGTCAGAGAAACGGTCGCTCTTGATTTCAATCCGGCAGTGAAAAATTAAGTCAGCAGAACAAAGTTCAAAAACGTTCGTTTTCGATCCGGAGAACGGACGTTTTCTAATCAAATGAAACAATGCCGCGAGGAAATGAGATAAAAATACGGGAAAAGAAAATGGAACCAACAGACAGGGTGAACGGAACGCTTGAATATCTTTGTTGAAGCTTTGCCCTGATCCGATTGCATTTCCTGATAACTCATTGTATAAATAAAGAAGCCGTTTCAGGAGTATGAAACGATTTGGAATAAAATTGGGACAATTCCAGGACGAAACAGGAGGTCGAAGTATGGCACAATGGATTTATGGGAAAAACGCAGCAATGCAGATCCTGAAAAGCAAGAAAAAAATTGAAAAAGCGCTCGTTGCTGAAGGGACGAAGTTTCCGGAAGCGGAAGCGTTATTGAAAAGCCGCAGAATCCCTGTTCAGCGGGTCAGCCGCCGGGAATTGGATAAGTGCTGCATGGATACGCACCATCAGGGGATCGCGCTGTATTGCGAGGATTACAAAACAGTCAGCGTGGACGAAATGCTGAACCGCATTCCAAGCGGCAAGCTGGGCACGATCGTCGTTCTGGACGAACTGGAAGATCCGCACAATCTGGGCGCGGTGCTGCGGACCTGCGACGCGGTCGGCGCTGACGGCGTGATCCTGCGCAAGAACCGCTCGGTATCGCTGAACTCGACGGTCGCCAAAGTATCCACCGGCGCAATCGAAACGGTACCGGTGGCGATGGTCGCCAATCTGACCCAGACGCTCAGGCAGCTGAAAGAAAAGGGCTATTGGGTTTACGGTACGGATATGCGCAATGCCCAGGATTACCGCCAGCCGGCTTTTGATACGTCCGTGGCGCTGGTGATCGGCTCGGAGGGAAAAGGCATTTCCCGGCTGGTCAAAGAAGAATGTGACGTGATGCTGACGCTGCCGATGGAAGGCACGATTTCCTCATTGAACGCTTCGGTCGCCTGCGCTGTCTTGCTTTATCAGATCCATGCGAAACGTTTCCCTCTGAAATAACAGGAGGATAGACGATGTGTGAGGAAGTGTCCACAGACAACGAACTGCTTTATATGATCCGCCAACAGGACGACTGGGCGGTGGAGAATCTGCTGAACAAATACAAGCCGATGATCTGCGGGATGATTTTCAAGCTCTCTCAGCTGGACAGCTGCTCGGTTTCCAGCGAGGCATACAAGGAAGATCTTGAGCAGGAAAGCCGGATGATGCTGATCGGCGCCGCGGAGAATTACCGGGAAGATTATCCCTGCTCCTTTAAAACCTATTTGCAGAATTGTCTGCGGAAGCGCCTGCTGACGATTTACCGGCATTCTCAATGTTCCAGCGACGCCGCGTTTTATGCCTGCGATTCGCTGGATACGGTGGTCGGCGAGGACCGGGGAATGTATAAGGCGGACACGCTGGCCTCCAACGACCGGTTCTTTGACCCTGTCTATCGCTTCACCTTAAACGAAGCGGCGAAGCAGGTAAAACAGCTGCGGCGCTACTTCACGCCGAAGGAATGGCAGATTCTGTGTCTGTCGCTGGACAACACATCCTATCAGGAAGCTGCGGCGATTTTAAACATCTCCCGGAAAAGCTATGGCAATCAACTGGGGCGAATTCGCAGGAAACTCGAGCACATCCTCAGGAAATTTTCCGAAGAGGCTTGAAAAGAGCACGGGATGGTGCTATAATCCGCTTAAGTTAAGGGTTATTTGACGAACCCTTTTCTTTATGGTAAAGTGGATAAGCACGGTAAGGAGGGACCTCGATGGCGAAAGAAACAAAAGTGATTCTGACATGCACAGAGTGCCTTTCACGCAACTATGTTACACACCGGAATCCCAAGACGCATAATCAACGTCTTGAACTGATGAAATATTGTAAAAAATGCGGCAAACATACACTTCATAAAGAAACGAAGTAGGAGGATACAGATATGTTAAAATGGTTTAGTTTCAGCGGTATCTCCAAAGAAGTCAAGCGAATTCGCTGGCCGAAGAAAGAAGAACTGGGCGGAAATTCAGTGGAAGTTTTGATTTTCTGCGCGTTTTTCGGCGTCTTCTTCGTCGCCTGTGAGTTTTTCGTTTCCTTCTTCCTCAAATTAATCGGGATCGGAGCGTAAGTCATGACAGAGTCCAAGAAAGAATGGTATGTCGTCAATACCTACGCCGGCCATGAGAACCGGGTTAAGGAAAACCTGCAGCGTCGTGTGGACACGATGGGCATTTCCGATTATCTGTTCCGCATCCTGGTCGCCGAGGAACCGGAGATTGAATACAAAAACGGAAAAAAAGTAGAAAAAATGCACAACCTGTTCCCAGGATATCTGTTCGTGGAAATGATTATGACGGATGAAGCCTGGTATATCGTTCGAAATACGCCGGGCGTCACCGGATTTATCGGATCCAGCGGCGGCGGCGCGAAGCCGTTCCCGGTCTCCCCGGAAGAAATTGATTCGATCCTGCGCCGGATCGGCATGAGCGACCGCAAGGTCAGCGTCAATTTCACGACGGGTGACCGCGTCAAGATTCTGACCGGACCGTTCAGCGGAATCGAAGGCTCGATCGACGCGATGAACGACGATACTCAGACCGCCACGGTTCTGTGCATCCTGTTCGGCCGTGAAACGCCGACCGAGATCGCGTATAACGATCTGGAAAAAGTTGAACTGTAAATATCGAAAGAAGCAGTCCTGAATTCAGGGCTGTTTTTTTATTGCCTGTCCCCCTTTCAAGCATTTCTTCGCGGCGAGGCGCGGAAGCCGGAAATTCGTTGTTTCCGGTTTTTATTATGCCTGCGAAGAGGGTTAACGCCTGAATGGAAACCGCAAGGAAAACGTTTGACGCTTGCAGGAAACACCCTCGTTTTTTTCTGCACGGTATTTCGTGCAAAACCTCAAAAACCAGATTGCACGAATCAACGATTCCGCAGCCCGCTTATGCTAAGATGAAGCCGGAAAGGAGAACGCTTATGACACTACTTTATTTCATCGTTTCTCCCCGGGGCTTAAATCCATGGCCGCAAAAAAGCCGCTGCTGGAATGACCCCGGTCAGCTTGCGGTCCCGGCGCCGTCGGTCCGCTTATGTTAACGCAGCGGCAGCAGGGAATCGTGCGCTGGCTGGCGGACAACTGCGGTCAGTTTCATTCCGCCGCCGCGCTGGCCCAAATCAGCGGCGTCAGCGTGCGCACTGTGAAAAGCGAGATCGCGGCGATCCGTCAGGAAATTAATTCGTCAGCCGTGATGGAATTGATCGCGGTACCTTCCAAGGGCTACCAGCTTTTAATTCATGATCCGCAGCAGGCCGCACTCTTACTGAAACACATTCAGAACCCGCCGCAAAGCGCTTCGCTGAACGAACAGCCGATGCGGATTAAAATCATTTTGCTGAAGCTGCTCGATCACACCGGCTATGTGCGCAAGCGCTGGCTTCTGCAGCAGCTGAACATCTCGGACTCCACGCTGTATCTTGACTTGAAAGCCGTTCGGAAAATCCTTGTCCAATACAATCTGGAACTGACCTATCGCTCCGGCAGCGGATATCGGATTGAAGGACTGGAACAGGACAAGCGAACCTGTCTGGCCCGCGAAGATATTTATTCGCTGACGGAAGAGACCCATGAAACAAAAGCCAATCTGAAACGAATCACGGAGCTGAAAGAATTGCTTGTGGAAATCTTCCTTGAAAATGAATATAAAATCAGCGAAGTGCTGCTGGAAAGTCTGATCATCCATCTGCTTCTGACGCTGCAGCGGATTGAAAAAGGCTATTTCATTGAAGTCGGATCGACTAAGCGCAGCGTGACGGAAAAGGAAACGAAGATCGCCCGCGATATCCTGCGCCGCTGCACAACGGTGCCCGGCAGCCGGTTAGGCGAGGAGATCAATTATCTGGCCATCAATCTGCGCGGCAAGCGGGATTACGACGACTTTGCGGGCGTTTCGGAAGAGATCAATGTGTTCATCATGGATTCGCTGGAGAAAATCCACGTCGAATACGGCGTTGACTTCACCCGCAGCATTGATCTGAAAATCGCGCTGGCGCTCCATTTTGTGCCGCTGCTTTCGCGCATGCAGAACAACCGTCAGCTGAAAAATGTGCTGTTGACGGAAATCAAGCAGACCTTCCCGTTTGCCTTTGACATTGCCAATTATTTCAGCCTGTTGATCGACGATCATTATCACGTGCGCATCAGCGAGGATGAAGCGGCGTATTTCACGCTGTATTTCAATTACGGACTGGAAAACATCACGATGAATTCGGAAGGCAAGAAAATTCTGGTCATCAGCAGTCTCAAGCCGAGCGAAACGATTCTGCTGCGGCAGAAGATCGATCAATGGTTCCGCAGGCAGCTGCTTCAGCTTGATTTTGTGAATCCGCTGGATCTGAGCCGGATTGATCCGGCTAGCTACGACGCGATGTTTACAACGGAAACCAAGGACACCGTTACCCGCGGAGCCGCCGTGCGGATCAGCCTGTTTCCGACGGAGAAAGATTTTGCCAAGATGAATCTGGCGATCAACGGCTACGACAGCGTCGATTCCATCCTGTCCCGCTTTTCTTTGGATCTGTTCTGGCATGGGGAAGCGCAAACACGCCGGGAAATCGTGGGGCGGCTGATCACGATGGCGTCCCGCTCCTGCCGTCTGCCGAAGAAATTTGAGGAACTGGTGCGGGAACGGGAGAAGCTCAGCTCGACCTATTTCGGCAATCAGGTTGCGATGCCTCATCCGCTGTATCCGATCACAGCGCAGACGTTCATTGCCGTGGCGGTGCTGGATAAACCGATCGTCTGGGATACCGGTCAGAAAGTGCGGATCGTCATGCTGGTTTCCACGGAGATGAACAACCCCAAGGCGTTTCAGCTGTGGCCGTATCTATCGTCGTTAGTTTGCGAACCGCAGCGGGTGACGGAAATCCTGCGCGAAGGATCGTATGAAAACTTCATCGCCGTTTTCCGGGCTGCGCTGCTTGATAAATTTTGACATTGCACGAAGCAACCGTGTAAAGGATAAAACGACGTAGGGAATTAAGAATGATAGAATGCAGATACAACCGATGATCTGCATTTCCTCATAAAAAGAAAGGAGGGACATTGTGACAGGCATTCTCATAGCGACGCATCACAATTTAGCCGGGGCTTTCCTCGAAACCGTGGAAATGATCGCCGGCAAGCATGACTTTGTGGAAAGCGTGGGTCTTTGCGCAGGGCAGGATCCGGAGGACTTCGGCCGATTGATTGCCGGCAAGATCGAACAGTTTCATCAGCGTGGTTATCAAGAGGTAGTGGTGATGCTGGATTTGTTCGGCGGCACGCCGTGCAACCAGACGATCCGGCTCTTGCGGACATATCCTTTGCAGGTGGTGGTCGGCGTCAATCTGCCGATGATCCTGCAGGCGGTATTGTCCAATCGTGAAGACGTAACCGCGCAGCAGCTGATTGCCATGGCGGTGGAAAACGGCCGCAGCGGCATCTTCGACGCCGGTGCGCGGATTCAGAGTTTGACAGAGGAGGAATAACAGATGAGTATCGTATTGGCACGCATCGACGACCGTCTGATTCACGGACAGGTCATGACGTCCTGGCTGAATTATACCGGGGCTAACAAAATTATTGTCATCGACGATGTTACGGCGAAGGATTCGTTTCTGACGATGATCATTAAAACGTTGGTTCCGGCCAACATTGTCACGCAGGTGACGACGGTGGCGGACAGCCCTGCGGTGATCAAGGGGCTGCAGGATCACGACAAGGCGATCATTCTGGCGAAAACCCCGGAAGCCTATGTGCGTCTGGCACAAAACGGCGTGACTTTGACCCGGGTCAATCTTGGCGGGATGGGGATCAAGCCGGGCCGTAAAACCATCTACAAGAATATCTCTGCCAGCGAAGCGGAAATCAGCCAACTGAAGCAGCTGATCGATCAGGGGATTCCGGTCGAGATTCAGATGGTGGCAGAAGATCCGGCGATCGATTTCAAACGGTTTATTTAATTAGAAGAGGTGATTGATGTGAGTATTTCGTTGTTTCAAGCCTTTCTGATGGGCGTTGTTTATTATCTGGGCATCATCGGAACGCCGTGGACAACCGTCCTCGGTTCAGCCAGCTTGTTTCAGAAGCCGCTGGTCGCGGGCACCCTCGTCGGTTTGATCTTAGGGCATCCGACCGAAGGCGTCATCATCGGTGCGGCGATCCAGCTGCCGTATATCGCGTTTATTTCAGCCGGCGGTACGATTCCATCCGATCCGGGTCTGGCCGGGGTGCTGGGCACGGCGTTTGCGATTGTCGGTCATGTCGATCCGGCGACCGCGATCACGATTGCGATTCCGTTCGGCTTGTTGGGCACCGTGGTCTGGGTGCTGCATATGACGATTGACGTCGCGTTTGTCCACATGGCGGATAAAGCGGCCGAACAGGGCGATCTGAAAAAGGTCTGCTTCCTGCACGTCGTCCCGCCGCAGATCGTGGCGTTTGCGATCAGCGTCATTCCGGTCATGCTCGGCGCGTATTTCGGTGCGGATTACATGGCGCGCCTGGTCGCAATGTTAAGCAACGACGTGCTGCATGTCCTGCAGGTCATCGGCGGCGTGCTGCCGGCTTTGGGCGTAGCGATGAATCTGCGTTCGATCAGCCGTCCCAACAGCATGGCGTTCTACATGATTGGCTTCATCTTGAGCGTGTATCTCGGTTTGGATACGATCGTCATCGCCGTGCTGGGCTTCATCATCGCCTGGTTCTACACCCAGCTGCAGAAAGAGAACGGTTAGGAGGAAATAATTATGGAACAGAATAAAGAACGGAAAACACTGAGCAAAAAGGACGTTGTGAAGTCCTTCTGGCGCTGGACCTTTTTCTCCCACGCCAATTACAATTATGAACGGCTGGCCGGGACGGGCTTCTGTCATGCGATGGCGCCGATCATTGAAAAGCTGTACAAGGACAACCCGGAAGAATACAAGGCGGCGGTTCAGCGGCATATCGAGTTCTATAATACGGAACCGCACTTCGGCGGCGTGATCAACGGCATGGTCATTGCGATGGAAGAAGAACGGGCCAACGGCGCGCCGATTTCCGACGAAGCGATCAACGGCATTAAAACCGGCCTGATGGGACCGTTTGCCGGAATCGGGGATACGCTGTGGCAGGGAACCTTGACGCCGATCCTGCTTTCGATCGGAATCTCGCTGGCGTCCTCCGGCAGTCTGGCCGGACCGCTGGTCTATGCCGTCTTGATGATGGGGATCATGTTAAGCATCGCGTATTATGTCTGGATGACCGGCTACAAGCTGGGCAAGGAAGGCTTGCAGCGGATTCTGGAAAGCAATCTGATCAAAAAGGTCATCACCGGGGCCAGCGCTCTGGGCGCGATTGTCATGGGTGCGCTGACGGCGGGATTTGTCAGCGTATCGACGCCGCTTTTGATCAACATTCAGGGTGCCGGCATGAGCGTGCAGACAGATATTCTCGACAAGCTGTTCCGCGGCCTGCTTCCGCTGGCGCTGACACTGGGCACGCTGTATTTATTGAAGAATAAGAAAGTCAAGGCGACGAAAGTCATGGCGCTGCTGATCGTCATTGCGGCCGTCGGGGCGATTATCGGGTTGTTCTGATGCGTGATAATTTAATGACCTTGACCAGCGAGGAGCGCAATCCCGCTTCAGTGAATCTGCCGCACATGAGCGTCGCGGAATCCACGGCGCTGATGAACCGGGAAGACCAAGCCTGTACAAAAGCGGTCAGGGAGGTGCTGCCCGAAGTCAACGAGACGATCGAACAGTGCATCGCCGCTTTGCGGCGCGGGGGACGGATCATCTTCACCGGCGCGGCGCATTCCGGCTATCTGGGCATGCTGGACGCCTACGAGGCCAACGCGACCTTCGGCACCCACGGCGAATTTGTTTCCATCGTGGCAGGCAATTTCACCGATATCATGAAGACTGACGGCAGCGCGGAGGACAGCGCGGAAAACGGCGCGCTGGATTTGCAGGCCCGGGAGGTTACGGCTAAGGACTTTGTGATCGGAATCAGCTCATCCGGCCGGACGCCGTATGTCATCGGCGCGCTATCCTGGTGCCAAAAACAGGGGATCCCCTGCGCCGGACTGGTCAATAACAAGCATTCGCTGGTCAGCGAGGTCTGCGATCGGGTCATGGCGCCGGTGCCGGGGCCGGAGGTCATCACGGGATCGACGCGATTGAAAGCGGGAACCTGCCAGAAGATGATTCTGAACATGATCACGACGGTGACGATGGCGCAGCTGGGCAATGTGTATGAGAATCTGATGATCAACGTGCCGCCGGTCAGCGACAAGATGCGCACCCGTCTGGCGTATATTCTGACTCAGGCGACCAGCTGTACGCTGGATAGAGCACGGCAGTTGTTAACAGAATGCGAATATCAGATTAAACCGGCCCTGATCATGGAGCTGAAGCACGTCAGCCGGGAAGAAGCGCAGACACAGCTGAACGCCGCAGGCGGCAACCTCAATCAGATTTTATAGAAAAGCGCAGCGATCTGAGGCGAAAGGCAGGAACGGAAAAAAAGGAAAACAACCAAATCAGGTAAAATAAACAAGCAAATCTGAACCATAAAAAAGCGAGGCTGACATTTCGATCGGCTTCGCTTTTTTTGCGTTATCATTGCTTCAAATCAAGATTTTTTCCACCATCCGGTACAGTGTCGGTTTCAGGTGATCAATCGGCGCCGGCTGTTCCTCGATGATCGAGGTGTAGCAGACCGAGCCGACCAGCTCGACGATCATGTAGATCATCCGGAACGCTTCGTCCCGGTCAAACCGCCGCAGCTGCGGATAATTTAACAATTCCTCCAGAATCTGCGTGATTTCCGCCTGATTGCCTTCGCTGAGAACCTCCATCACCAACGGCCATGAGAAATTCCGCTCGATCAGTTTCAGCACCGCTTTATTCGCTTTGAAATACTCGATGATCATGTCGATAAAGCACAAGACTGACGGCAGGAAATCCTGAATGCCCCGCTCCTTCGTTTTGGTATATGCGCGGATGACGATCTGCGAGCTGATCTGGATGACGAGATGCTTCATGATATCCTCTTTATCATGAAAGTACAAATAAAACGTTCCCTTGGCGACCTTGGCCCGATTCACGATATCGTCAATCGTGGTCTTGGCAAATCCCTTGGTCAGAAAACACTGATAGGCCGAGCTTAGTAAATCACCTTGTTTCTGTTCTTTCTGTTGTTTTAATGTACGCCGGGCCATATTCTCACTTCCTCAGCCTCATTGTAACATACCTTAAATCAGAGTCAAATCAAAATGACTAAAAGTCAATCTGATAGACAAATTCGCCGATCCGTCTATTGACCATCAGTCATTTCGGAGGTATTCTGTCTGACGTAATGACTGATAGTCATTTGAAAGGGAGAGTGATCTGCAGTGAGGAAAATTGCAGAACAGATCGTAAAAAAACGAATTCTGATTCTGGCGCTGGCGACGGTGCTGTTGGTTCCGTCGTTGATCGGCTATATCAACACCCGCATCAATTATGATATTTTGAGCTATTTGCCGGATCAGCTGGATTCCATCGAGGGCCAGGACATCCTGGATCAGGAATTCCATTCCGCCAGTATGGCGATTGTTACCGTTGAAAACATGGAAAAGAAACAGGTCGATCGGATCGCGGACAAAATCCGCGCGATCGACGGCGTCCGCGACGCGATGGGGCTGGGGGATTTCTTACAGACCATGCCTTCGGAAATGATTCCGGAAGACTTGCGGAAAATGCTGGATAACGGCGACTGCCAGCTGATGATGGTCACGTTTGAAGAAGGCAACGGATCCGACCGGACGCTGAAGGCCGTCGACGAGATTAAATCGCTGATGAATTCCCAGATGTTCTTAGGCGGTCTGGCGGCCGTCATCAACGACACGAAAATGTTGATCGAACAGGAACTGCCGCTGTATGTGGCGGTTGCGGTCGGATTATCCTTAGTCGTTTTATTTCTGGGCTTACGTTACAGCGTGGCGCCGTTCATCTTCTTATTGGGGATCCTGTACGCCGTGCTGTATAACTTCGGAACCAATATTTTCTTAGGCGAGGTTTCCTATATCACCTCCGCTCTGGCGGCGATCCTGCAGCTGGCGGTGTCGATGGACTTCTCGATCTTCTTGTTGGAACGCTATGACGAGGAACTGCACAAGGGATTGAAAAGTCAGGAAGCGATGACCGAAGCAGTCGTCAACACCTTTACCGCGATCAGCGCCAGTTCGCTGACCACAATCGCCGGATTCCTGGCGATGTGCATCATGGATTTGAAGCTGGGCACCGATATGGGCGTCGTCATGGCGAAGGGTGTTGTGCTGGGCGTGTTCTCCGCGGTGGTGATTCTGCCGGCTCTGATTCTGGTCTTCGATAAACCGATTCACAAACATAAGCACAAGGTTTTAATTCCCAAGCTGCAAGGCGTTGCCAACTTTACGACAACCCACTATAAAGGCATTCTGATCGCTGCCGTCGCGCTGTTGATTCCGTTTGCGGCGGCGCAGAAAAAAACCGACGTGTACTACAACCTGCTGGACTCGCTGCCGCAGGATCTGACGTCCACCGCCGGCACACAGAAGCTGCGCGATGAATTCGACATGCCGACGACCAACTTCATCCTCGTCAGCGATCAGCTCAGCAGCACGCAGATGGACGCGGTGCTGGAGGCGATTGAAACGACGGATGGGATCAATTCCGTTGCGACATTAGATCGGTTTTTAGGCGCCGGGATTCCGGAAGAGATGCTTCCGGAAGGGATTCGTTCTGTCTTTAATGCCGGCGGATGGAAGATGATCATGGCGAATTCCAGCTACACCTCGGCGACGCATGAACAAAACGCGCAGATCACCGAGCTGGAAAACCGTGTCAAGGCGATCGATCCGACAGCGTTAGTTACCGGCGAGGGCGCGCTGAACCGCGATCTGGTGCTGATCGCCGATCACGATATTCAGATGGTCAACATCGTTTCCATTCTGGCGGTCTTCCTGATCATCGCGATTTCATTTAAGTCGCTGAGCGTGCCGATTGTGCTGGTTGCGGCGATTGAAATGGCGATTACGATCAACATGGGCATTCCTTATTTTCAAGGGGAAACGATACCGTTTATCGCCAGCATCGTCATCGGGACGATCCAGCTGGGCGCAACGATCGACTACGCGATTCTGACGATGACGCGCTACCAGGAGGAACGCCGGCGGGGCAAGGATCGGAAAGCGGCCGTACAGACGGCGGTCTATGCGTGCAGTTCGTCGATCCTGACCAGCGGTTTGAGCTTCTTCGCGGCCACTGTGGGCGTGTCGCTGGTTTCCAAAATCGATTTGATTCGCTCGCTGTGCGGCATGTTGGCGCGGGGCGCGCTGATCAGCATGGCGGTCATTCTGCTCGTGCTGCCGGCCTTGTTGATGGTCTTCGGCGGCGTTATCGAAAAAACATCATTTCAATTTCTGAATAAAAAAGGAGAGAAATCACGATGAATAAAAAAGGAAGTTGGCTGACGCTGGCCCTTTCCGGGGTGCTGGCGCTGAATCTGTGCACGCCGGTCCGGGCAGAGGACAAGCCGGATGAAGGCACGAAAAAGGAAGAAACCGTCTATGCCTTCCTGGATTGGCAGGGACAGCTGAAATCCGCGACAGTCAGCGAATGGCTGCATAACGAACAGGGCTTCCGCCAGACGGCGGATCAGAGTATCCTGGAAAATATCAAGAATATCAAAGGCGATGATCTGCCTGAACAAAACGGCACGTCGCTAATGTGGAATTCCGACGAGCATGACCTGTACTACCAGGGCACGACGACGGCGGAGCTGCCGTTAACGATGGAGGTCAGCTACCAATTCAATGGCAAGCGTGTGGATCCGCATGAGATCGTCGGCCAGAGCGGCTCCCTGACGATCACGATCAAGCTGATCAATCATCTGGAAATAACGGAAACGATCAACGGGAAGACGAAGTATATTTCCACGCTGTTCCCCTGCGCGATTGTCACCGATCTGCCGACGGAAACATTTAAGGATGTAAAGGCGGAAGATGGCTTGATTTTGAATGAATCAAAGAATCAGATCGTCGCCCTGGCCACGGTGTCGGGGATGAGCCAGATGCTGAAGGACTCCGACGTCAGCGCCCTGGATGACATCAAGGATAAGCTGAAAGATGAATTCGTGATCACGGCGAATGTGGAAAACTTTGAAATGCCGTCGATCATTCTGGCTGCGGCCGGGACTTCCAATCTGGAAGACAAGGAGATCGACCGCAGTGATCTCGATAAGCTGACTGACGGCGTCGATGATCTGAAGGACGCCACGGCGAAGATTTTAGACGGCACGGTGCAGCTGCATGACGCGAATATCGAACTGAATGATAAGATGGGAGAATTCCAGTCAAAATACAAGGAATTCTCAGATGGGTTAAATACTGCCGTGACTTCGTCGAAGGAGCTGAAGGAAGGGGCGCAGAAGCTGTCGGATGGCGTTGGTCAGATTCAGACGCAGTTAACGGCGATGCTGCAGAAATACAACCTGACGGACGAACAGCTGATGGGACTGCTTCAACAGCTGAACGGCAGCCTGACACAGCTGCAGGGCGCTTCGGCGTTAATGGAACAGCTGGCCGGCAGCATGCAGGCGCTGGCAACGATGCCGCAGGCAACCGGCGACGCGATTCGGGCGGCCGGTCAGAGCGATGAATTTAACAATACCTGGGCTGCCGTGACCGAGCAGGTCAGAGCGGGCGTTAAGCAGAACTTGCCGGCGGTGAACGTGGAAATGGATCAGAACGCGTTAGTCTCCGCGATTGGCTCTGCGCTGGCGGAACAGGGGGTGGCCGAGGAAGAAATTCCGGGCTTAACCCAGGCGATTGCGGGAAAAGTCGGCGAACAGCTGAATGCCCAGCTGGGCAGCGCGCAGGAAAGGATCGCGGCCGGCTTGGGTCAGGCGGTAGATGCCGGCGTCGATACGATGAGTGGTTATGGCAAGCAGGCGGCGGTGGGAACGGTTGATCAGATCGCTCAAACCGTGCAGGATACAATGAGCGCCAAGGTTCAGGAAATGGCAGGCTTGATGAGCCAGGCGCAGCAGCTGACGACGGAAATGACGGCGATGATCGACAAGATCAACGGCATGATCGAACAGATCGGCGGCGTTGATGAACTGAAAAATGCGCTGGCTGGCTTGCAGCAGCTGCCGGAAGGCTTAAATGACTTGAAGGAAGGCACAGATCAGCTGGCGGCAGGAACCGTGGCGATGAATGCCGGATTGGATAAGCTGAACGGCGCGTCCGGGGACATTACCGACGCCATCAACAAGTTTAAAGGCGCGACGCAGGAGCTGGCGGAGAAAACCGGCGAATTGAACGACGGCGTTGATGAATTCAGCCGTGAGGGAATCGACGAGTTAAGTGGGAAAGTCACCGATGCGATGGACGATCTGAACGATGTGCTCGATACCGCGAAAGCGGCGCTGGATCAGTCGAAGGAATACCGCAGCTACGCCGGCGCCGCGGACACGATGGAAACTTCGGTGAAGTTCATCATGAAGACGGATGAAATCAAGTTGCCGGAGGAAAAAACAACGGTGGTGGAAACAAAGACGGAAGTGAAGACTTCTTTCTGGGATCGGGTAAAGAATTTATTCCATTAATAGATATGAAAGCTTAAGGAAATACACAAGGAAATCGGACAGCCATGTTCAATTTCCTTTTTTCTTTTCTGTGAGGATTAAGGGGGAGGTCTTAAGGGAGAAATTGTTCTTCGTTTACTATGAAATCTGAGGGAACCTGTTTAAAAGTCGTTCTTCTATAGAAAGGGGAAGCGAAGGAAGGGGATTGATAACGCCGGCAGAGTCTCGAAAAATCCTGAACTGAATGAAACACTTTTCATAAAAATTTTTAATTTATAGCAATTTATGTCAAATTTCATCAAAATAAACAAGGCTTTTTCAAAAAAACCGCAATATTAGAAGTGATGGGAGATGAAAGAAATGATC
>NZ_JADNPO010000040.1:0-27456 GCF_015558105.1 Holdemania sp. 1001095H_141210_F2 | reverse complement strand
CACGGTTGATCTTTTCCAACAACGTCATGATCTCATCCGACTTCTGCGGATCGAGGTTACCGGTCGGTTCGTCCGCGATCAGCAGTTTCGGCTTGTTCGCAATCGCGCGGGCGATCGCCACCCGCTGCTGCTGCCCGCCGGAGAGTTCCTGCGGAAACGAATTGCCCTTATCGTCCAGGCCGACTAAATTCATGACCTCGCGCACCCGCCTGCGGATTTTCTCCTTCGGCACATTGATGACCTCCAGCGCAAACGCGATGTTCTCAAACACCGTTTTCCGCTCCAATAAGCGGAAGTCCTGAAACACGACGCCGATATTGCGGCGGTACAACGGCACTTTGGAATGCTTCAGCTTCCCGACGTTGATCCCCGCCACCTCAACCTTGCCTTTGGTCGGGATTTCCTCGCCGTCCAGCAGCTTGATCAACGTCGACTTGCCCGAGCCGGTCGGCCCGATAATATAGACAAACTCCCCCTGATCAATTTTCAAGTTAATATTGTAAAGGGCGTTTACGCCATTTTTATATGTTTTTGCGATATGTTTCAATTCCAGCATTTTCCGCACCTCATTTGTTCTTATTATATCATGGGTTAATCTTTCCATATAGAATAAAAATGTTTGGGATTTCTTACATTTTAACCACCGTTCAATATTACTTTATTTTTAGCTCGCCGCATTGTCCTGTTAAGCCCAATTCGCTGAAACCCAAAATGAAGCCGGGATGGACTTCGCGGGAACAAAAAAGGCGCGTTTTCCTTTTCGCGCCGCTTCTGTTTCCTTTTTCATTTACACTGCACTTCCATGATCCCAAGGCGTTTTCCCATCGTTTTTGCGGATTCAACAGACTTATGACCGGCTTATATCCTGAGCTTTCAGCACTTCCCTAGACCTTGAATTCCAATGTGAAGCCTTCTCCATGCACATCCGTTGCGTCGCTGGTAATCATAAAGGCGTTTTCGTCAAACCGGTTGACCAGTTCCAGCAGCTTCGGATATTCCTTCTTTTCCACAACGACCAGAATCACCTTGCGGGGTGCTCCGGTATAACCGCCCGTCGCGTCGCTCAGCGTCGTTCCCCGATCCAGCTCGGATTGGATCGCGGCATTGATCTGCGCGTGCGCCTCCGAAATGATTTGCACAGCCTTCGCGTTGCCGCCGCCCAGCGTCAGCATCTTGTCGATCCCAAACGAGGTGCCCCAGACGGAAATAAAGCCGATCAGCACTGCTTCCAGACCATAGGTGAACAAGCCCAGTCCGACCGTCAGCGCGTCGGTGATCAACACCAGCGTCGAAATCTTAATCCCGGTATATTTGTTGACAATTAACGGCGGAATATCCATCCCTCCGGTACTCGCGCCTGTCCGCAGCACCAGCCCGATGCCAACGCCCGCCAGCAGTCCGCCATAGAGCGAAGCCAGGATGGGATCCAGCTGCAGCAGCGGGACAAACGGCGTGATGATCGTCAGATAGACCGGATACACCAGCGAGCTGATCACCGTCTTGACGGCAAAGTCTTTTCCCAGAAACACCGTGCCCAGCACAAACATCCCCAGCACCAGACCGTTGACCATCAGCGTCGGTTCAATATGAAACACCGGCTGCAAAGCGACCGCGATGCCGGCCACGCCGCCGGAAAGAATATTATAGGGTAAGATAAACATCGCGACGGCCAGCGCCAGCATAAAATTGCCGATCAGAACCCAGGGCAGGTCCCGGACCATTTTCTTCATTTCCAAAAGCGATTCCTCCTTCACTGTCGTTTCATTATATCATGGTTCTTTCTTTACCGGAAAAGTTGGTTTATAATACAGGAAGTCAGAAAGGAGCGGAAGATGAAAAAGAAAAGTTGTTGGCTGCTTGTCGCTTTAATGGTAATTTTTATTTTTTCCAATTCCGCTGCTTCCGCCGGCACGTCCAACGGCATGAGCCTGACGGTCAGCGAATGGGTCCGGCCGGTATTGGATACCGTCGGCCTGCATCCGGAAACGGATTTTTTAAACTTCGTGATCCGCAAGCTGGCGCACTTCAGCGAATATGCTTTGTTGGGCTGCCTGATCGCCGCCGCCTACCGGCTTCAGCCCTGGTCGTGGATGAAGGGCAAAGCGGCACTGCTGCCGTTTTTCATCATCCCGGTTCTGGATGAGAATCTGCAGCGGTTTTCCGCCGGCCGCAGCTGTGAGCTGCGGGATATGCTGATCGACAGCGCGGGGATGGCCGCCGGCATGTTCCTGGCGATCATCTTGCTGGGAATTGTAGGACATCAGAAAAAACAGGAGGATTAACGGATGAAAGAATGGAATTTGAACGATCTCTACACCGGCTATGACAGCGAAGCCTTCCAACAGGATTTCGCCGCCTTGGACACCCACATCAACGCGATGAACGCGCTGGCGGAAAGCCTTGATCAGCGCGATCCGCACTCGACGCTGAAAGCGATCATTGAACAGCTGTCCGCCTACCAGACGCTGACCCGCCGGCTGGGCGCGTATCTCTCGCTGCGCCAGTCCGCCAACACCGCCGATCAGCAAACCGTTTCCATGAATTCCCGCTTTCAGATCAAGACCAGCCAGTCGGCGCTGGCTTCAACCCGCTTCCAGAAATGGATCGCGACCCAGGATCTGGACGCGCTGATCCCCAGCGACCCGCTGTTTCAGCAGCATGCCTTCTGGCTGCAGGAAATCCGCAGCCATGCCGCGCATACGTTAAGCGACGAGGTCGAGGACGCGATCGGGAAAATGGAGCTGAACGGTTCCAACGCCTGGGCACAGCTGCAGGAATACATGACCTCGACGGTCGCCGTCACGATGGACGGTCAGGATTATACGTTATCCTCGATCCGCAACCTCGCTTACAGCACCGATCCAACCGTTCGTAAAAAAGCCTATGAAGCGGAATTAAAAGCTTATGATAAAATCAAGGACGCCGTCTGCTTCGCACTGAATTCGATCAAAGGCGAAGCGAACACCGTCAGCGAGCTGCGTCACTTTGATTCCGTTCTGGACATGACGCTGTTCAATTCCCGCATGCGGAAGGAAACGCTGGACGCGATGTTCACGGCGATTGACGAAGCGCTGCCGCGCTTCCACGCTTATCTGCGTCACAAAGCAGAGCTGCTCGGCTACACCGACGGCCTGCCGTTTTACGAACTGTTCGCCTTGATGGGCAAAAGCACCCGCACCTTCACCACCGATGAAGCGAAAGCGTATCTGATCCAGAACTTCACGCCATTCTCCAAGGATGTCGCCGGGATCATCGAGCGCGCCTTCGACGAGGAGTGGATCGACTTCTTCCCGCGCAAGGGCAAGGTCGGCGGTGCTTTCTGCTGCAACCTGCCGATGCTGAAGCAGAGCCGCGTGCTGACCAACTTTGACGGTTCGCTCAGCGACGTCGTCACCTTAGCGCACGAACTGGGTCACGCCTATCACGGCCACCGGATTGAAAACCACAGTCCGCTGAACACCCGCTATTCGATGCCGGTCGCAGAAACCGCCTCAACCTTTAATGAAACGGTCATCATGAACGCCGCGATCCGCGACGCCGCCAGCGATGAGGAAAAGATGATGTTGATCGAAAGCACGCTGCAGGATGTTACGCAGGTCATCTGTGATATCTACTCCCGCTATCTGTTCGAAACCGAGGTTGTGGAAAAGCGCAAAGACGGCTTCCTGTTCAGCGACGATCTGGAAGACATCATGCTGCGGGCACAGAAGAAAGCCTACGGCACGGGTCTCGATCACAGCCAGCTGCATCCGTATATGTGGATCTGCAAGAGCCATTATTACGACGCCGGCTTAAACTTCTACAATTTCCCATACGCCTTCGGCTGCCTGTTTGCCAAGGGTCTGTACGCGCAGTATCAGAAGGAAGGCCCGGCCTTTGTCGACAAGTACAACCGCCTGTTGGAAGCGACGACCGTCAGCAGTGTCGAGGACGTGGCGGCGATGGCGGGCATCGACATCACCAAGCCGGATTTCTGGCGCGATTCTCTGGCGATTGTGGAGACCATGATCGACGAATTCATCGCCCTGTCCGCCAAGTAACATCGAATCCGCAGCGTTTCTCACTGAATGAAGCTGAACATCGCTGCGATCCTTTTTAACAAGAAAATCCGTTCCTTTTCCCAATGCAGATTGGGCAAGAAACGGATTTTTCTTTTTAGCTTCATAGTCTGACGGATGTCTATCTGTCTTCAAACCGGATGCCAGATTTCCCGGATCGGCTTCGACGAAAAAGATTTATGCAGCGGCCCGGTTGATCCCTTTGATCAGCACCGCCATCCCCGCTTCCCTCTTTAACGTTTCCCAATCCAATTCCTGCCCACCCAGATAGTCAAGCAGCGTTGGATCCAGTTCTTCCAACAGTACGATTCCGGAATTCATCAACGATGCGATCAGCGTCCGCAGTTTCAGCCGCCGAACTTTTCCCACGCATTCCATCCCATTGAAATCCCGGACACACCGCGTCCGCCACTTCTTCCGGCTGCGGTGCCATTCCAGGCAGAACCAGCCGCGCTCTAACCTGGACAGAACGATATACGTTTCATCCTCCCGCTTCACGATATACCCCGGCACCCACTTGATATACTGATCCTTACCCTGGGTCTGGCAATAATCCGCATAGGCGATTTCATGAGCGGCGGCGCGGTAAACGAGTTCCAGCCGGGTTTTCCCCTGAAAGACGGCCGGATGGGCAAAATCAGCGAAATAACCGCGGCGGCCGCAGAAAAACAGATTCCATCCCGCATCCTCCATGTACGCGCGGTATTGATGACAGAGCCGGATTAACCGCAGTTTCCCGGGGATAAATTCCTGCAGATACCACAGATCATGATCAATTTCAAGGATATCCCCCTTCTCCCAAAGCAGCGGCACATTGAGATAGGGATGATAAATATGATCCAGATGAGAAATCAGCACAAGATGTTTCTGGATCCGGCGCAGATCATGCCGTTCTACGGGAATCGGTTTATTTTGCAGCAGTTCCGCTCTCAGCGTCACATTGTGCTTCAAATCAATATAGGTTTGCTTCCCCAGCGGATGATCTCTGGCCAGCATTGTCGTCTGATATTCCCGCAGACCGGAATATGGACTGGACGAACAGGCTTTAGCTGTCAATTCCTGTTTTATCCTGGCAAGAATCAGATATGGACGAATTCGATGGGCCGGATCAATTTTCGCCAGTTCTTCCGATGGCAGCGGCATCTGCGCCCATACCAGAAAGCCCGGCTCACATTGTTCAAACCAGATTTGTTGTTGATTCGCGATTGAAATTGCAGCATTTTCCCGCGGAGATTTTCGCTGAAAAAACTGATGAAGCCAGATCCAGAATTTTTTTATCATCATTGTCCCTTACCCATTTGAAACGTGGTTGCTGATCCCTGATTTATAAGGGATGTTAATCCGAATACCCTGTTTTATTTTCCGGCTTGGCCTGATCCCGCAGCAGAGTATCCAGGGAATCCACTTCCAGCAATTCCATCAGATGTTCCAGATCCAGACTGTCCATCGCCGGATAAGCGGCGTCTTCAATCGCCTGAAGATCTTCAAAAGTAAAATAAGACCGCTCAGCCAGATCCTGCATCGTGATCGCTTTCGCTTCCCGCCATTGCCTGAGCTTCAATCCCAGCAGCTTTGCGGTTGCGTTATTCTCCATTGGGCTGATCCGGCCTTTCAAGGCCTCCCGCATTTGTTTGAGAAAGTCCGTTTCAGCTTGGATCTCAGCCAGCCCCGAGCGGTGCCGCAGCTGCAGCCAGCTTTGTTTACGTTGAAGAAAAGTCAGCTTGTTCTCCACAAACTCCAGCAGCTGCTTCAAAAGGCGGACGTCGTCCAGCACCTCCAGCATCCGCAAAAGCATCCGTTTCTGTTCCCATTCTCTGACGAAATGCACAATTCCGCCGGCTTTCTTTTCCGCCATTTTCTCACGCCCTCAATTTCTTCTGAGTTAATCTTATCATATTTCCTGTCATTATGCCACGTTTCCAACTTTTTTGAGTTTGCAAATGAGATTGAATCCTTCCTGCACCGCCGGATCAGACTAGTTTTAGGTGTCTTGTATTATACCTATAAATTATACCGCTTTCACGCTAAAATGCAAAGGAACAAAGGAGGTTTCTGGCTGATGATTGTTTATGACAACCTTTGGAAAACCATGAAGAAACGGGGGTTAAGCTGTTATCGACTGACCCTGGATTACGGTATTCCCAAATCACTGCTCAACCGGATGAAGAAGAATGCCGTCGTTAAAACAACCTCCCTGGACGATCTGTGCAAAGCACTTGATTGTCAGCTTCAGGATATCGTGGAATTCATTCCTGATTCTGACTCTGATTAATCCGTCAGCGCCTTGCAAAATTCGTTTCAAATTCCAGCCTGAGCCGCTGGTTTTTTTTATTCTTTATTCTGTTTTAAAGTGCTTCTATCATAAAGCGCTTCTCCCTTCAAGCTCCTCTGTTGATTTTCGCCTGACGCTGTGCTTAACAGCGAGCTTCGAATTCGTCGTTTTCTAATAGAATCAACTAGAATCAACCAGTATGTTTCAAGGATTCATCGGTGCGCCTCCGCTGAAGCCGCCCCTTTTTTTCTGCGTCAATGATGCTCCGCGTTTTGCCAGCGTGCTTGTCCGCAGCTTTGCTTTGGGAAGGGGTCGATCTTTTTTAACAAAATGATCAGGAATACTGGAAATCCCGTCGGGAATAGACTACTGTAAAGACAGAAAGGCGGGATCGTTCATGATTGAACTGGCACAGCTGGCCCGGTATCGGGAAAACAATCGGCTGGAAGCGAAACGGGCCCAGGGCGGCTTGCCGCACAGTCTGTGGGAAACATATTCAGCCTTCGCCAACACGGTCGGCGGAGCGCTGCTTTTGGGTGTGATCGAAACGCCGGAAAAATATTTTCAGTCCGTGCCGCTGGCCGATCCGCAGAAGCTGGCCGAGCAATTCTGGCATATCGTCGCCAATCCCGAGCTGGTCAGCGTCAACCTGCTTTTGAGGGAACAGGTCCAGATTGTCACAGCGCAGGACCACCCGATCGTACTGATTGAAATTCCGCGGGCGCTGGCTTGCCAGAAACCGGTGTTTCTGGGCTCCTCGCCCTTTTCCGGAACCTATCGGCGAGGTGGGGAAGGAGATTACCGGTGCCAGATCAGCGAGGTTCAGATCATGATGGAAAACCGATTTCGGGAACTGCCCGACGGAGCGCCGGTCGTTTCCGCCGTGCTGGACGATTTCAAGCCGTCCTCCATTCAAGCTTACCGGCAGCGCTACCGGCAGGTGCATCCCCATTCTCCATGGAATGCCATCTGCGAGTTAAGCTTCCTGCTTCAGGTCAACGCGGTTTATTTCGCGATGGACGGCAGTCTGCATCCAACCTGGGCCGGCTTGTTGATGTTCGGCAGGCAAGAAGCTCTGGCCCGCGCCTTCCCCGGCTTACAGCTGAACAACCTGCTGGAAACCCGCCGGCAGGAAGACAACGCCTGCGACTTCTATTTCTCCGCCCGCCGGCAATTACAAAGCCAGCACCCCAAAGACATCGCCTGGGCGATCAACGAGGCGTTAGTCAACGCGCTGGCGCACGCCGACTATCAGGATCATCCGCAGATTGAAATCCGCGCCGATTCCCAAGAGATTCAGGTCGTCAACCGCGGCCAGCTGAGACGTCCATCCATGCCGGCCAACCCCGTTCTCTACCAGATGTTCCATCTGATCAAAGCGGCGGACGGACGGGGCACCGGGCTTTTGCGGATTGAAGCGATCTGGAAGCAGAAAGGCTGGTCAGCTCCGGAGCTGACCGATAAACCGCAGCGCCGCGAAGTATTGTTCCGGCTGCCGGTTTCCCGCAAAGTTCAAAAACGTCAGACCTTGCAGCAGCGTGTGCTGGATCTGATCACAACGGAAATTGAGGTTGCCCCGGATCAGATTGAATCACAGCTCAGACTGACGAAGACGCAGACTGAAAATCTTTTGCAGGCGCTGCTGGAACAGGACCTGATCGAACAGAATCCCGCATCGCTGCGCTACCATTTAAAAGCCTGAGCGCCGCAGCCTGTCCACGTTAAAAAACGAGCCTTCTCCCTTGGAGGGAGCGCTCGTTTTTTCATCTTTCCGTTTCACTTAGATCAAATCTTTCTTCACTTTGAAAAGGGAATGGCAGCGTGAGATAACCGCCGGCCGGTTTCCGGATCGAAAAAGTGCAGTGCGGACGCCGCAGCGCTCAGAATGACCCGGTCGCCGATCTGACTGTTCGCGCCTTCCGGCAGACTGAATTCCACCAGCCTTCCGCCCAGACTGCCCGAACCAAAACACTGCGCCCCAATCCAGTGAAATTGTTCGATCACCGCTTCGCCTCTCAGCGCCGCTTCTGCCTCAGGCTGCGAAGCTGGGCCGATCATTCTGGCCCGCAGCTGTTGAGGACGCACGCCGATCACCACAGTGTCCGCGCCGGCCGGCCAGACTATCCGCGAAGGCTGAAAGAACGATTGAGGAGCAGCGATGCGGACTGTCCACAGATTGATCGGACGTTCGCCGATAAACTGCGCCGCAAACAGCGTGGCGGGCTGGGTGACGATCCGCTGTGGGATATCGTTCTGTTCGATCCGGCCCTGATTCATCACGACCAGCCGGTCCGCGAGGTTCAGCGCCTCACTTTGATCATGCGTCACCATCAGCGCCGTCTGTCCGCGCTGCCGGCATAACCGCAGAATTTCATCCTGCAGCTGTAAGCGCAGCTGCCGATCCAGCGAGCTGAGCGGCTCATCCATCAACAGCACCGCCGCTTCCTTAAGCAGCGCCCGTCCCAGCGCAACCCGCTGCCGCTGGCCGCCGGAAAGGGTGCGGGCCTTGCGCTCAAGCAAATCTTCCAGCTGCAGCTGCCGGGCGATCGCTTCGATCTGCGAGCGGTGAGCGCGGCGGTCAAGGTTCTTCTTCGCCAGACCGAACGCCAGGTTCTCCGCGACGCTCAGCCACGGAAACAGCGCGCTGGATTGAAACATCATCGCCACATCCCGATCCTGCGGCCGCTGTCCGTCAACCGCCTGCCCCCGGATCCGGATTGTTCCCTCATCGGGCGTTTCCAGCCCCGCGATCATCCGCAGCGTCGTCGTTTTCCCGCAGCCGGAAGGTCCGACCAGCACGCCCAGCTCCCCCTCTTTCAGCGTCAGGCTGAACTGATCTACCGCCTGCACGCCGCCGGGATACTGCTTGGAGATTGCGGTTAATTCCAGCATGTTCATCAGGAATCCTCCCGCCGCAGCCAGACCCGCGCTTCATACGGCCGCAGCGCCCCGGCAAAACCGGGATCGGAATAATTATCAAAGACACATTCGCCCCGCTCCTCAGGCAAGGAAAACGGAATCGTTTCCCCGCGGAAGTTGCACACAACCCAGGCTTCTTCCGTGGCGGTGAACCGGCGGTACATAAACAAATCCGGATGCTCCGGCTCGACGAACTCAAACCCGCCGTACACAAACAGCTGCTTGCCCACCTCGCTTAAGCGCAGCTGGATTAACCGCCGCGTCAGATTCAGCACGGAATAGGGATCGGCCTGCTGGGCGGCAACGTTGATTTCCCGATAATTGCCGATCACTTTCTCCGCCGGTTCGACCGTGGAAAACCCGGCATACGTCTCCGCGCTCCACTGCATCGGCGTGCGCGCGTTGACCCGCGAGGTTCGCCGTTCATATTCCAGGATCTGTTCCTCGCTCAACCGGGAGCGGGCTTCTTTTACGTAATTGGCGACCCATACGTCGTGGAAATCCTCCAGACTTGAATAATCGACGTTGGTCATGCCGATCTCCTCGCCATTGTAAAGAAACGGCGTCCCCTTCATCAATAACAGCGCCGCTTCCAGCATCGAAGCCGACTCACGGTGATAGCGGATCGGATCGCCGTATTGGCTGACCACCCGCGGCAGATCGTGATTCATCCAGTAAATCGCCGGCCAGGCCCGTTCGCCCAACCCGTCGTACCAGCGCGCGAACACCTGTTTCAGCTGGCGGACGTCGACATGCCGGTCCGCCTCGGTGATGATTTCCTTGCCTTCCAAACCGTTGCACCAGCAGTGATCAAACGTAAACACCATGTTGAAGGCTCCGGTTTCCTTGTCTGCGTAATTCAGCGCCATCTGCGGACTCGCGCCGCCGCCGACCTCGCCGATCGTCAGACAGTCCCGGCCCGCCAAAACCGTCTGCTTGAACTCTCGCAGGTAATCGAACAACGCCGGCAGATTGGAGAACTTCGACCAGTCCGCAGCCAGCCCCTGCGCGTTCACCGGCAGTTCGCTGTCCTGAAATTCAGGATCGCGGGCTAAATGCGCCACCGCATCGACGCGGAAACCGTCGATTCCCATATCCAGCCATTGCCGCGCGACCGCCTCCATGCGCTGCCGCAGAATCGGATTCGCCCAGTTCAGATCCGGCATTTTCCGTGAAAAGATCTTCATGTAATACTGGCCTGCCTGCTCGTCATAGGCCCAGGCGGAATCAGCGAAGAAACTCGCCCAGTTGGTCGGCGGCTGAGGACGGCCTGCGGCGTCATAGCGCGGCTCTTTCCAGATATAGAAAGCATGTTCCGGGCTGTCCGGATGCGCGCGGGCCTCGATAAACCACGGATGTTCGTCCGAGGTGTGGTTTAAAATCAGATCCAGAATAATCCGCAGACCCCGCCGGTGTGCCTGAGCGATCAGCTCCCGCACATCCGCCAGGGTTCCGAACATCGGATTGACGTCCAGAAAATCGCTGACGTCATAGCCGTTATCATCCATCGGCGACGGGTAAAACGGACCGATCCACAACAGCGTCACGCCCAGCGCCTTGAAATAATCCAGCTTGGCGATGATGCCGCGCAGATCGCCGATTCCATCATGATTACTGTCATAAAACGTCTTCGGCAGGATCTGATAGCCGACCGCTTCCTTCCACCACGTCTTTTCCATCCCGCTCCTCCTTTGCGCTTGATCCCGCTGTCTTCTTTCCAGGGATCACCCTGCGGATCCTTTCCTGTCGTGGATCCGCTCCGCTCACTCTTTTTCTTCATTATAAAAATAATTCCCGCCGACTTCAAGAAAACCCGGTTTTTCCTTGCGGAAATTCCGGTTGGGGCGCTACAATAAAAAGGTTGAGGAGTGAATTCATGAAAAATCAATCATTTGAAAGAGAAAACGCACGGCTGCTTCAGCAGCTGAGCACTGTCTGCGGAACGATGGAGCACAACGAGATCCAGAACGGACAGCTCGTATTTGAACGCTGGAACCTGCGGGTATCCGCCCGCGTCGATGCCCTGGACGAGCGGGTCATGACCGTCTGTACGTTTACGATCGAATGCCCGCGGTTTGACGAACCGGTCGTGGAATGCTGCGCGGGGGCGGGACAGGATCCGGATCAGGCGATCGGCGCGGCGGCCGCCAGCTTTTTATTCGGCATGATGGCGGCGGTGATCACCCTGATGCGGGGAGAATCCGTCCTGCAGCTGACCAGCGAGTTCGGCGGGAAAGAGCGGAAATGGAACTGCATCCAGAGTGAAATCGTCGGCATGGGCCAGCCGTTGTCCGGCGATCACCGGCTGGATTTCTGGAACGCGTTGAAAAGTGAGCTGCCAAGAGTGCTCGGCAGTCGGAAGATCACGTTCATCAAGATCTATGGCGCGCGTCAGGCCGACGGCAGCGTCACGGCGGAATGCCGCGTCAACGACGTTGTCTGCCGGTTTTTAAGCGAAGCGCTGGCCCGGATTGTGGAAAAGTGGGACAATACGCAGTTCGTTTCCCGCAAGCAAATCTTTATTCTGGAACAGGACCCCAAGCAGGCCGCCGTTTTCCCGTATACCAAGGAACAGATTACAGAAGCGACGATCAAAGCGATGCGGCTGTTTCAGGCCTGCGACACGGCTGAGAAGCTGGGACGCTATGGACAAATCCTGAGTAAAGATCTCAACGACCCCTCCCTGGCCGAGCTGTTCCGGTTCTTTCTGCCGGAAATCTGCGCGGAAAACGCCTTTTCTGAATTGATCGTCGACGAACAGCTGACGCTGTATTGCAAAAATCAGGTGATTCCCGTCACACTTTTCCAGCTGACCGCCTATGCCTGGATGAAGGAAGCGGTCTACGCGGGGTTTGGCAGTGAGGAATTTGACAACGATCTGTTCCGGCAGCTGATCGGACTCAGCTCGTTGTATTCCCTTGTCTGTCAGCTGAAGCAGGACAAAGCAGACCTGAACGGCCGGACTGCCGCCCTGCAGTTCCACGCATCCGACACCTTCCAGTTGTTTTAAATCGCCCGTTCAGCCCGCTTCTTATCCAGCGGGCTTTTTTTGTATAAAAACCCTTCCTTTATTCTTCCTTTTTTCTTACTTCCTTTTTATCTAATTAATCGTACAATTTCTTCTTTCATCAGAAACCATCACCTCAATCTCACCGAAAGCAGAAACGAAGAATTAATTCATATAATTTTTACCTTCATTTATATACAAGTAATTTCAAGATTAATTCAACCGTTTATTATTGCATTATTAAAATTACATCGTTGTTTAAAATGAACATGTACTCTCTTTTTATAGTCGTATTTAAGCGCAGATTGTAACGTTTAAAAAAAGTAACATAAAAATATGAAAAAGAAGAAAAAATCGAATGGAAAATCATTATTTATTCATCCAGTTTATTACCTTTTTGTTCAATTCCCGCTACAATAATCACGAAGGAAGTGAATAGTTATGAATGACGTCAATTATGTTGTTTTAGGCCGGCGTATCCGAATCCTGCGCAAGTACCGCCGGATGACTCAGGAACAGCTGGCCGAAGCCGCAGGTCTTTCCATCCAGCATCTCAGCAACGCGGAAAACGCCCGCACCAAGCTCGCCCACGCGAAAATCAAAAACATCGCCAACGCGCTGCATGTCTCTTTGGATGAATTGGCCGGCGACGGAATGGATCAAAAGCAAGTCCGGCCTGAAATAGCCGCGCTCTTTGAGGAATAAAGACAGCGCTTCAAAACGTCGGTTGTCATGAATTTCAAAGCCGACAGCGCTTCTTCATCCGCAAGAATAAAAGTGCGGCCGCAGAATTTCTCCATGTGTCCGCTCATGTGAAAAAACGGCTCCCTGCGAAGCCGTTTTCTTCTTAATATTGGGTGATGTCGCGGAAAGAGATCAGCGCGATGTTCTTTTCTGCAAACCAGGCCTTCACTTCCGGGGCCATCGCCGCTTCCAGATCGTTGATCCGCACGTCGGTAAACGAGGACAGCCGGTAAATTTCCCGGTCGAGATAGCCGGGATGCAGCGTCACCAGCGACAGCGGCAGCTCCGCGATCCCGCCGAGATCTTCGGTAAAATACGCCGCCGGCTCCACTCCCTGATCATAAAACGGATAGATTGAAGCGGCCCGCTGCGGCCGTTCTGTCAGTTTATGGTCGCGGTTTTCCAGATAAGACACATGCGGCAGATCATACCGCTTTGCCAACAGCGCCATCGCTTCCAATAGATGCGGCGAACGAACCGCGTGCCCTTCCAGATATTCCGGACGTCGGCCCGTCAGCGTGATAAACCTGCGGATCTGCCCGTCCACCTCCGCCACCGCCTGATCCAGATCAGGAATCGGATCCCGGCCCGCGGCCAGTTCTGCCCGGTACATTTTAGAGCTGTGGAAATTGCCCTGCTCGTCGATCAGATCCGGAATCAATGCCGGATCGGCAGTCGGTTTTCCGACGACGATGTTGATATGCAGCCCCAGGCATAAGCCCTCGGCTTCGCGCAGCCAGCCCAGGGCGGCCGGCGCGGCCGGCATGTTGATCATCACGCCGGTGCTGCGCACAATCCCTTCGCGGTACGCTTTTAAAATTCCCAGACTGATCGCTTCGGTAAATCCGTAATCGTCAGCCTTCACAAGACAACGTTTCATCGCACGCCATCCTCAATTAAGCGATCTTGCGCTTCATCGCTTCCGGATTGAACACCGAAGTGTCCTTTGCGCGGTCATAAACAATTCGCCCTTCGACCATCGTCAGCACGCATTCATAATCGTCGCTGATGACCGCCAGATCGGCGTTTTTGCCCTCCGCCAGCGAGCCTGTGACCGGATCAAGCCCCAAGAAGCGGGCGGGATTGAGCGACGCCATCTGCACCGCGTCCTCCAGCGATACGCCGACGATGTTGACCAGCTGTCCGATATTATACAGCACCCACTTGCCGCTGCCGCAGATCCGGCCGTGCAGATCGAGAATCAGCCCCTTTTCATCGGCGATCATCTCTTTGTTGTAGCGCATGTAATGTCCCGTCGGCAAACCGGCGATATAATTGGAATCCGAAATCAGGCAGAACTTCTCGACCGGCTGCATCCGCAGGCAGATCTGGATCATTTCCTTGCAGACATGATTCAGGTCGGTGATCAGTTCGTAGCGCAGATTGTCTTCCAGCAGATACTGGCCCAGCGCCCCGACGTTGCGGTGATGGATCCCGCGCATCCCGTTGCACAGGTGCGTGACGATATCCAAACCGACCTCATCCATCGCTTTGCGGATATCCTCGGCATAGGCTTTCGTGTGCGCGGACGCGACTTTAATTCCCTTTTGATGAAGCAGGCGGATGACGTCGTAGGCCTTTGGCAGCTCCGGCGCGATCGCCATCATGACCATCTTTCCTTTGGCCTTGTCGATCAAGCGCCGGGCTTCCACGACGTCCGGCAGCGGGTAATCCTCGCCGACCGTATTCTCGCCGCCGCGCGCCCAGAACGGACCTTCGGAATGCACGCCGTAAATCCGCGCGCCGTCCAGCGGCTCTCCGGTACAGTCGGCGATGGCCTCAAATGCTTCTTCCTTGGCGGTCGGCAACACGCCGGTCACTCCGACCGACGCCACGGCTTTGGCAAACCCCTTCACGTCTTTCTCCTTCGCCGGATCGGTCATCGACCAGCCGCCGAAGCCGTGGTTATGAATGTCAATGATGCCCGGGATGATCCGCTGATCTTCAAAATCAAAATCTGCCGGCCCCGCCGCTGGGCCGATCCGCACAATCTTACCGTCTTCAATCTCGATGACACCGTCAACGATGCCCTGCTCCGTGACGATCCGGCGCGAGCGCAGTACGGTTCTCATGCGTTTTCCTCAATCCGCATCTCGCGGTAGAATTCCGGGTTAAACAGATCGGTATCGGTCTGGCAGTCATACACCTTGCGGCCGCGCACATACGTGGCCACCGTCTGGTAATCGTCGGTGATGACGACGCAGTCAGCGTCCTTGCCAACCTCCAGCGAACCCTTGCGGTCTGCCAGTCCATACTTCTTCGCCGGGTTGAGCGACGCCATGCGGCTGACTGTGCTCATCGGCATGCCCAGCTTTTCCACCAGGTTGCCGATGCCGTAAAGCACCGGCTTGGAGCTGCCGCACAGGCGGCCGGTATCACTCAGACAGAAGCCTTCCGGCGTAATCGAAATGATCATGCCCGGATGCCAGCCCTTATATTGGCCGACCGGCGCTCCGGCCATGCCGGAACAATCGGAGATCATCATAAACCGCGACGGATCCTTCAGCTTGAAGTACAGCTTCAGCATTTCCAGACTGATATGCAGCCCGTCGCAGATGACTTCGCACTCGACGTTTTCATTATTTAAAGCAGCGCCCAGACCGCCGATATCGCGATGATGCAGTCCGGTCATGACGTTGCCGGTATGCGTCGCGACGCTGAGGCCCCGGGCATACGCCGCCATCGCTTCGTCATACGTGCAGTCGCTGTGAGCGTAGGCCAGCGTCACGCCTTCGGACAGGAAATAGTCGATGATCGGATCGATGCCCGGGATTTCCGGAGCCAGCGCGACCAGCTTCAATTTGCCCTGACCGTCGGCAACCATCTGTTTCGCCGTGGCCAGCGATACCTCCGGCCAGCCGGTGCGGATCCCTTTTTCCCCGACCCGGTTCAGCCATGGACCTTCGCTGTGGATACCGACGATGTCCGCGCCTTCGTTGTTCTCGTCCGCCACTTCGCTGACGCTGCGGATCATGGAAACCGCGCAGGTTGGGAAAATGCTGGTGACGCCCTGGGAACCCAAAGCCTTCAGATAATGCCGGACGATCGGTTTCTGCACCTGCGGATCCGCGCTGACCTGTCCGGATAAGCCGTAGCCGTGCGTGCCGTGATTGTGGGTGTCGAAGATGCCCGGGATAATCCGCTGACTGCCGTAGTCCACCGCTTCGGCCAGAAGCTGCGGATCCTGAGTGAAGCCGGTAAGCTTACCTGCTTCAATGATCATCGCGCCGGACTGCCACTGTCCGTTCCAAAGAATGCGTTCACTTTTTAAGATGGTTTTCATTATTTCTCCTTTATTATGATTTATTTTTTATTAAGTTTTGATGAAAACGGAAGAAGAAAACACAAAGGGCTGCGCTGGCAGCCCTTCCTTCTTTCCTTAGAAGATTCCGAAGAACGCCAGCGCCACGCTGAGAACGAGAATTCCCAGAACCAGCGTCACCGGACGTACGCCCTTTTTAATTAACGCGACCAGACCGAAGACCAGCGCGACCGACAGGATCCCCGGCATAATCGAGTTGACGACGTCGAGGACGACGACCGAGGTCTGACCGACCTGAATCGTCCAGGCCAGCTTGACGTTCACCATCGAAGCGACCATCGCGCCAACCATGCTTAAGCCCAGGATAGCCGCTGATTTGGTCAGCGACGTCATTAAACCGGAGGAGAAGATCGAGTCGATGAACGAGGTGCCCATCGTATAGCCGATTTTCAACAGATACCAACGCGCGACGACCTGCGAACCGCCGTAAAGCAGCACGAAGATCAGCACGCCTAACAGATTACCTTCGGCGCATAAGCCGATGCCGATGCCCGCGGCGATAACGCGCACGCAGTTGAAGAAGAACGCGTCGCCGATCCCGGCGGTCGGGCCCATCAGCGCGACCTTGATGTTTTCAATCGTATCGTCGTCAACGCTGCCCTTGGTCACCTTTTCCCGCTCCAGCGCGTAGGCCAGACCGGCGATGAAGCTGAACAGCACGGCGTGAGTGTTGAAGAAGTTATTATGCCGGACCAGCGCCTGCTTGCGCTCTTCCGGATCGCTGTAAAGCTCCTCGATCGCCGGAGCCATCGTGCAGGTGAAGGCGTTGCCTTCCATCTTAACCATATTGAAGCCGCAGAACACCAGTCCGGAATTCCAGAACATGGATTTCAGCGTTTTCTTTTCCTGTACGGACAATTCCATTTTCGCCATTAGAAGAAATCCTCCTCGTTATTCCCGTTCGCGCTGGCCGCGGCGGCGTTGGCCGTCTTGGCGTCCAGCAGCTTTTTATCATTGTAGAAGTACATGATTGCGACGACCGCCATGATGATCGCGATCGGCAGCTGGCCTAAGCCCAGATATTTCGACAGAACGAAGCCGACGAAGAAGAACCCGCCGATTTCCTTGTCCCAGATCATCGACGTCAGAATGGCGAAGCCGACGCCCGTCATCATGCCCGAGGCCGCCGACAGGCCGCTCATGACCCATGCCGGCAGGTTGCCGATCACACTCTGCAAGCCCTCGACCCCAAAGGCGACGGCCAGAAACAGAATGATCGTCTGCGGCAGACGGTCGACGAACAAACCGCACAAAATGGTCTGAATGCGGAAGCTCTTCATGTTGCCGGTTCCCGCCAGATGTTCCCAATACGGCGCTAAGGAAGCCAGCACCGGTTTATACATTTCCCCGACGGTCGCCATCAGCGTGCCGATCGGCATCGCCAGCGCCAGACCGGTTTCCGTATCAACGCCGGTCAGAATCGTCATCGCCACGGCGATAATCGAAGCCGAACACGCATCCGCCGGCACTGAACCGCCGATTGCGGAAATCCCCATGAAAATCGCTTCCAGCGAAGCCCCCATGACTACGCCAGTTGTCAAATCCCCTAAAACCAGGCCGGTAATCGCCGCCGTCACGATCGGACGGGCGAAGGTCTGCCACGACATCACGCGGTCGACGCCGTTGACGATCAGCCATGCAAGCATGACTAATAACGCACTTTGAATCATCCTTTTTTCCTCCTCTTATTTAAACAGGTTGGTAATATCCTCGGCCGGCTCCTCCGGAGTCGTCTGATAGATACATTTCAAGCCAGTCGCGATCAGATGCTTGAAGCTCTCTACTTCCACCTGGTCGCAATAGATGTTGTTGCCATAACGCTTGCGCGGCATGCCCGGTTTTTCCGGAGCAATCCGGCCGTAGTTGCCGATGTTGATGTACGGGATGCCGCTGACGGCCGCCACGACGCGCTCGGCGTCCTCGGGGCTGTTGACCAGCATCAGGATTTTCATCGCTTCACAACGCGGATCCTGAAGCAGGGCGATCGCGTCGTCCACGCTGCGGATCGCGGTTTTGATGCCGGCGGGCGCGGCCATTTTCAAACTTTTCTGGATAATCGGACTGTTGGCAGCGGCATCGTTGCCGACGACGATGTGATCGACGCCGGTGTGCCGCGACCATTTGATCGCGATCTGGCCGTGAATCAGCCGTTCGTCGATCCGAAACATTTTGATCATACTCTTCCTCCTCTCATCCGGGAAAGATCGGCTGGCCTGTCCCCCGGACACAAAAGCTGCAGGGCAACGGATTCCAAAGTGAGCCGGACTTCGAATTTCCGTTTAGAAGATAAGCGCGCGTTTATCTTTACAACTGGATTATAAGCGCTTTCAGAATGAATTACCTCATGGAAAAACAGGACAAAAAAAGGGCAATGTTCATCATTTGCCCTTAGTCAGAGGTAATTTTTTGCGCCGTTTTTATTTTTTACACTTCAAACATCCCGCCGCCGGCCTGCAGACAGCGCTTCACCGCGTTGATCAACAGGCTTAAATCCCGGGTTTTCAACAGGGCCTCGATGTTTTCCTGATCGACCGCCAGCTGATGCGCGGCCTGATCGAGAAACCGTAAGCTTTGCAAACCCGCGGCGAAATCGGCGGTGATGTAGATCAGATAGCGGATCTCTTTCTTTTCCCACACGCCCGGTTTGCTTAACCGGTAGATCTCAAAGCTGTTGCGGCGGGTGTACTGGCGGCTTTGGACGATGATCACGGTCTGGTGCACCACGCGGAAATCGCGCACCCGCGTCAGCTCTTCCTCCATTTTCTGCACGGCGTAGTAATCGCGGCCGTTTTTGTAGCTGATCAGATGGATGAAGGCTTCCTTGCCGTCATATTCAAATTCCGGATAAAAACTGGCGGTATCCCAGCCGAATTGATCGAGCAGCGGCTGCAGCTGATAGCCGTCCATGATCACCGTATTGAAAAACTGATTGAATTCGCGGGCTTCCGGAATCTGGTTGATCACCATGTAGGGAATGGTATAGCGGTAACTATAAGATGGAAAGTTCAGCAGCAGGCAGTCATATTGACTTTGATCGAGTCCGCGCACCTCATAAAATTCATAGATGTCGACCGTTTCAAACCAGCGCTTGCGAAAACGCCGCAGCAGGCGGCTGCGGATAATCTCCGAGGCCATCCGGCCGTTGCGGCTGCAGATCAGAACACGGCGTTTCTTATACGGATAAGGCACGGTGTCGATCAGCGTGAAAAAGCGCACCGCAAGCATGTTGACCTCCATATCGGTGATCGGCACGGACAGATGGCTTTCCAGAATCTGCGCGGCGCTGACCGCCAGTGCTTCGCAAACAGGAGAATAACGGATACCGTTGTTGTCGACATGTGAGCCGAGGATGGAATAACGGAAGTTGAGCGAATCGCAGAACAACAGCGGGATCAGGCCCGGGATCATCACGCGGCCGTAATCCGGCAGCGCGGCGAGATCCACGCCCCAGCTTGTTTTCAAGCCTTGCGCAATCTTCCCCGCCAGCTCGCAGGCCAGCTGATAACAGCCGGGATATCGCTGGGGCAGCTGCGGATGATCGATCGGATCGTTCCAGCAAAGCAGGATCACCGCGATCGCCAGCACCTCCTCCTCGGGCAGCTCAAAGCCCGGATAGGCAGCCTGAAGCGCAGCGACGATCCTGATCGCGATCTGCGCCTCGTCAAAGGAGCGCAGATAAGACATCTTCGCTTCGTCCATAGACACGGCAAACCTGGCCTTGATGCGGTTGCGCGCCAGCACCAGATACCAGGCGATGCGGTTTGTGTAGGTGTCGCTGATCGCAATCCCGCTCTCCCGCAGCACGCGCAGGAAAATATGCCGGATCTCGTTGCGTTCCTCTTCATCCACGTCAAAATACTGCACGTATTCATCGTAATTCAGAAATGAGACCGCTTTATAATAATGGATCTCATACAGCTCGAGCATGCACAGCCGGCGTTGAAATTCCTCGCCGGTGACCTTGACGCCGTACTTCGGCCGGGACTGCAGCGTCAGACCGAAGGCTGCCAGACATTGGCGGACTTCCCGCAGCTGTGCCTGCAGTGTGCGCCGCGACAAGAACAGCTGGTCGGAAATCGCATCGAAGGTCAGGTAGCGGGGCGCGACGATCAGCCGGCGGACGATGTCATTAGTACGGCCGACGATTTCACTTTTAGTGTAGTTCATCGTGCTGAAGCGGATCTGAAGCTGTTCGCGGACTGGATCATACACCGCGTGATCCAGAATCTGCAGCAGATAGCCCTTGCCTTTGCGGGTCAGAATTTCAACGCCGCTGGCCTGCGCCAGCTCGCGCAGCTCCGCCATATCATTTTTCACCGTGCGTTCGCTGACGCCGGCCATCGCCGCCAGCTGTCTGGCCTGCAGCGGCTGATCGCTGTTATCTAGCAGATAAAGCATCAATAACAGCCGGTTCTTCACGACCGCCATAAAATAAATTCCCCTTTCGTTTAAAAACGCGCCGTGCTTCGTCGATCAGCCTTCAGCCGCCAGCGGGGCACAGGCTGCTTCCCGTTGTTTGAGCGTCATTTCATGCAGCACGCTGAGCTGCAGCGGAATCGCCAGCACAAAGCTGCACACATCGGCGATCGGCTGGGCGATTTCCACGCCCTGAATCCCGATCAGCGCTGGCAAGAGCAGCACCGCCGGGATGAAGAACAGTCCCTGCCGCGACATCGCCAGCAGCGAAGCGCGGAAGGATTTTCCGATCGTCTGCAGCATCATGTTGCAGATCGTAATCCACCCACACAGCGGAAAGGTCAGGCATTGCCAGCGCAGCGCCTGGGTGCCGATCGCGATCACCTGCGGATCGTTTTTGGAGAACAGCTGAATCACCTGCGGGGCCAGCAGATAGCCGGCCGCCGACAACATGATCAGGATCACCGTGGCGACCTTCACGCAGAACCAGAAGCCTTCCTTGACCCGGTCATACAGAAAGGCGCCGTAGTTGAAGCCGCACACCGGCTGGAAGCCCTGACCGAAGCCGGTTACCACTGAAGCTGCCAGATTCATCACGCGGCCGACGACCGACATCGCCGCGATCGCCGCGTCGCCGTACGGCCCCGCCATCAAATTCAGACAGATCGTCGCCACGCTGCCTAATCCCTGCCGGCACAGCGAAGGCATGCCGCCGTTGATGATCTGGGAATAGTAGTATTTGGAGAACGTAACGTTGCGCAGGCGGATGCGCAGGTTGCCGCCCTGGGTCGTTCCCTTGAGCAGCAGCACGAAGCCGACGAACTGGCTGATGATCGTCGCCAGCGCAGCCCCGCTGACTCCCATGTCAAAGACAAAGATGAACAGCGGATCCAGAGCGATGTTGAGCACTGCCCCAGAGGCGATGCCGATCATCGCGTAGAACGCGCTGCCCTGGAAGCGCAGCTGATTGTTGAGCACCAGCGAAGCCGTCATATACGGCGCGCCGATCAGGATTAAGCGCAGATACTGGCGGGCGTAGGGCAGAATGGTTTCCGTCGCGCCCAGAATCCGGCACAAAGGATCAATCAAGATTTCTCCCAGTAAAAAGATCACCGTGCCCAGCGCCAGCGCCGTGAAGAAGCCGGTCGCCGCCATCTGCTGCGCTTCGTCAAAGCGGTGCTGCCCCATTTTGCGTGAAATATAATTGCCCGAGCCGTGGCCGCAGAAAAAGCCGAAGGCCTGGATGATCGCCATCAGCGCGAACGATACGCCGACCGCCGCGGTAGCGCTGGTTCCGATCCGGGCGACGAAGAACGTGTCCGCCATGTTGTAAAACGACGTTACCAGCATGCTGATAATCGTCGGCACGGCCAGTCGGCAGATTAGACTGGACACGGGCTTCTCCGTCATCGTTTTATATTTTTCCTCTTGTGTTTCTGGTTTCCCCATAGATTTCTCCTCTTTCAACCTTTTTTCGACCTTCTTATTGTATAATGGAAATCAGGATTCCACAAATTCATTCATTTTATGATTTCCATTACTTCATGTAATAATCGAAGAAGGAAAGGAGTGCCTCATGGATTTCAAAGAATTAACGTATGTGCTGGCGCTGGCACGGCATCAGAGTGTTACCAAGGCGGCTCAGGAGTTATATCTGACCCAGCCGGCGCTGACGCGGTTTCTGCAGCGCCTGGAAACGAGCGTGGGCCAGCCGTTGTTCACCCGTTCCGGCAACCGGTTGATTCCGACGTATGCCGGTGAAAAGTATATTGAACGGGCGCAGGAAATACTGCTTTTGAAAAAACAGCTGGACGCGGAAATGCAGGATATCGTCCAGGTGCACCGGGGACAGCTGCGGATCGGCTTGTCGATCTTCCGTAGTTTTTCCCTGCTGCCCAACGTGCTGCCGGAATTCACCCGCAAATATCCGCACGTGAAGATCCTTGTTGAAGAAAACGATCCGGCGTTTCTGGAGGAGGCTTTGTGCCGGGGCGAGCTGGATCTGGCGTTTTTCTCGCTGCCGACGCGCCGCAAGGAAATCGTGACGGAAACGATCCGGACTGAAGAGCTGGTGCTGCTTCTGCCGCCGCAGGATCCGCTGGCCAGTCAGGCTCAGCGGCGGCCGGGGTCTCGTTACCCATGGCTGGATCTTGGCTGGGTCAAAGAGCGGCCGTTTATCCTGCAGAAAAAGGATCAGCGCACGCGGCAGATCACAGACCGGTTGTTTCATGATTACGCCTTCACGCCCAACGTGATTCTGGAGATTCAGAACATCGACGTGTCGATGGCGCTGACAGCGGCCGGTTATGGTTGTTCTTTCACCCGCGATATCCATGCGGTCGAACTGCAGGCGTATCAGCCGGCGCCGCAGTGTTTCTCCGTCGGCCGCCAGCGCACGCTGACCCAGTATGCCGCGGCTTACCGCAAGGGCGCGTACCTGCCGGATTATGCCCGGGATTTCATTGAGCTGGTGCGAAAACAGTTGAATACTTCGAGATCCTCTTCATCCTCAATCTAATAAAATCGAATCAGATTTCCATAAGTTTCTCAACGAGCTTCTGCAAAGTTCCCTTGATTTTTAATGCTCGCGTTTACAATTATATCAAATCACGATTTGGTATAATTCAAGGAGGTGATTGAATGTTTATCGGCAGAGAAAAAGAGCTGAAATTTTTACAAGATAAATACGCTGAGAAGAAAAGTCAGCTGATCGTCTTATATGGAAAAAGACGGATTGGAAAAACTGAAACACTCCGGGAGTTTTGCAAGCATAAACCGCATATATTCTATTCCTGCACGCAAAGTACGGATCAGATACAGCTTGCGAAATTTTCAAAACAAATTTTGAGGGAAGATATCCCTTCCAGGCAGTATATCTCTGAGTTTTCCGATTTGGAAAAGGCATTTCATGCAATCCTTGAACTCCCCTACGGTGAAAAGAAAAATTGATCGTAATCGATGAATTCCCCTCTATGTGCAAAGAAAATAAAAGTATTCCGTCCATTCTGCAAAATCTTTGGGATGCAGAACTGAAAGAGAGAAATGTCATGATTATTCTCTGCGGCAGCGCGATGAGTTTTATCGAAAAAGAACTGCTGGCGGAAAAGAATCCGCTGTACGGCAGAGCTACGGGTATTTATAAAATGAATGAAATGGGATTTTACGATGCAGCTCGTTTTTCCCCAATTATTTAGAAAAAGACAAACTACTGGCTTATGCTGTACTTGGCGGTATCCCGCACTATCTGAACCAGTTTGATCCTGAGCTATCAGTAGCGGAGAACATCAAGCGCAATATACTTACAAAAGGTTCTGTACTGTATAGTGAGGTAGACTTTCTGCTTCATCAAGAACTTCGTGAAACGCCTATCTACAACTCCATCATTGAAGCTGTGGCTCTGGGTAATACAAGACTAAACGACATCAGTCAAAAGTCACTTATCGAGGACACTTCCAAAACAAGCGTCTATTTAAAAAACCTGATTGAGCTTGGGATTGTAGCACACGAATTTTCCGTTGATATCGGAATGAAAGAAAGGGCCAATACCCATCGTGGACTCTATCGACTAACCGATAATTTTTTCCGTTTCTGGTATACTTTCGGTTTTGCGAATTTATCACAGCTTGAGGATGGCGACGTTGACGGCGTTTATGAATATTTGATTGATCCTGCCTTGCATGAATTTGCTTCGTTAGTTTTTGAGAATGTATGCAAAGAATTCGTACGCGAACTGCAGAAGGAAAACGCCCTCCCATTCCGCTATAGCAAGATGGGACGTTGGATGGGAAAAACTACAGTCCGTGATAAAAACGCAAAAAGCGGCTTAAGGCTGGCGGAAACAGAAATTGATTTACTTGGCATTGGCATCGGTGGAAAAGAATATTTAGTGGGTGAATTTAAATTTAAACACAGCCCCTTTGATTATTCTGAATACCTTGATACCCTAGCCAAATTAACGCCTCTAAAAGAAAAAACAAAATTCTACTATGCTTTGTTTTCAGAATCCGGTTTTGATAAAAAAATCATAGCGGAAGCGGAAACCTCTGATACGCTCTATCTTTATAATCTCGAAACAATTGTAAACTATAAAAAACAGCATTAACATCAGGCTATAGATTGCGTTGCAGCACAAGAGATTGGGTGATACTCCGATTCTTTCTGAACATTGGATGTTGATCGGGTAGGAAGCTAAGGAAGCCAATTCTTCCTTAGCTTAGCTCCTCCCACACCACCGGAGATGCTGTTCGGCGTCCGGCGGTTCAAAGTACCAACATGATTTGTTAAAATGAATGAACTTTTGTGTAATGGTCTACTAAACTGAGTAGACCTTTTTGTTTGAGTACCTTGTTCGTTATCCATCTCCCTAGCCATCTCCCTGTCCTGCAGTATCCCTTTCGTGTGTTGGCGTATAGCCAACATCGTTATCTTGGCATACCCAAGAAATAGAGGGGGCGTTCGTTCTTTGATCGTCTTCCATAATTTCCAGTACCACATTCGGATATGAAGTCGGATCTTATTTTCTATTCAGGTTAATATCATTTTCAAATCCGCAATTCGACAGTAGTTAAGTAAGCGTCAAATAAAACTTATACGCAAAAGAACCCTGACGTGTGGGTTTTATTTGACGCTTACGCTGTACCAAAAAAAGACGTACAAAGCTTGAAATCACACTTTTCACGTCCTTCTTCTTGTACCTTTACTCAAGTTCAAGGAAGAACCAATGAGCATGCTAAGGGTCCTATATTTTATCAATGGAGAGACCCATTGATAATAAACATTTTAACAAATTTATCCTTAATATTCCCAAAATAAAATCAAAGTAATTTAAGTTTACATAGTTTTATAATATACATTCTAGTATTCAATAATTATTATCTATTTGATTCTGCTTAGCTTTGATACCATCTAGTTCCTTGAAATAAATATTACATAATTTAAAGAATAAATCAAAACATTGTTTTTCAGTGCTAGAAACTTTTTTTATATAATAATGATAATCTCTTTCTTCATTAAAAACAATATTCATATTTTGTTCTATCCAATTACGAACCCATTGGTGGAATTCATATTTAAATTTGCTTTCAAAAGCACCCGGTTTTTGCAAATTAGGATTATCATATAAAAAACCATTTAAAAAGTGATATAAATTCTCAAACTTATATTCACCAATATACATGCAAGGTCGTAATTCTATCCATTTAAGTAAATCATCTATTTTGTGCATATTCTTTTTCTCCTAAAATTAATGACGTAATCAAAAATTCCAACTATTGATAACATTTGATCTTCACATTGCTTAAGATATTCTTTTTCTTATTCAATAATTAGAACTATAAGTCACTCATTAACAAATGTTCTTAGTTAATGAGTGACTCTAATTCCTTAAATACTGCGATTTTATTTAATCAGTTTAAAATCAATTTCAAATTCCCATGGAATATCATCTATTCCTAAATCGTTAAGCCATGCGTTATAATCCATACCATCAGGAGTCATATTATCATATACTTTATTACCTACCTTAATAGCCTCATGAATGCCATTTGTTGAAATGTTTCCACCATATTTATCAGAATAGATATAACCCGTTTTGCTTTTTATAATTACTCGTTCGCCTTCAATACCAACTTCCTTTAAGGATTTTTCTAGATAATTTGCATATTCCTTGCACTTATAAACTTCTTTAAAATCACCTGGTATTCCCTTAACAATATTGCCGATTTCAGACTTGTACGCATTCTCGATCACTTCATCCCAAGGAATCTCTTCCACAAAGGTCTGCTCGTTCCTGATTTTAATCTTTTCCAGATAATCCTGATTTCCTTTGATATTTAATGGAAGATCGATGACTAGGTCTTTTCTAATACTGATCCCCGGCAACTTCTCTAGGTATTCTAATTCCTTATCCAATGGAATCTTTTCTGCTAGTTTTCCTTCATCTCCAGCATTTAACGGTATTTTCTCAGTTAGCCCTGCAGAAATACCAAAGATAGAAATAGCGTTTAAAATGCCTTTCATTGGCAAATATTTATCGATCGTCTTATCTAACACAATGGATAGAGATAAGGTCAAAAATTCAGAGGATTGGAATATTTCAGATACAGCGACACCTGCACTCTTGATCCCATTATTAATTGTATTTAATAGGTCACCTTTGTTCTCAGTATCCTTTTTCTCTTCTTTTGGTTTTCCACATATTACATTCACCCGTTCTTCCAACGTGCCTGTGACTTCAGGATACTTTTTATTTAAGTTCGCTGTTTCATGGGTCAAATTATTAAGCACCACATCTTTAACCGCAACCGTCATCTTTTCAACGATATTTTTCATTGCTTTAACGAGTTGAGATTGCTTTTCCTCTGTTTGCTTTTTAATCAGCTCTGCTGCTCTTTTTGCCTCTTCCGCAATTCTTCTTGCCGTTTCTTCTGCTGCTCGTCGAGCTATTTCTGCAGCGTTATTTGAATTGGTTTTACTTGAACTACTACTCGTATTTCTTCCTGCACCTGAACCGCTATTGGCACTTCCGCCACCGCCTTTGTTTGTCGCTCCTCCTTTCGTCTGCGGCTTTGTATGTTGATTCACTGTTCCATTGCTGATTGGTTTTTTCTTTGGTTGACTTGGTGGATTATAAATTCCCCCGCCTATTGGGACTATACTCTTAAATCCGGTTGGGTCAAAGTACTTGTTCGGGTTGTTTCTGCCATAGTTATACCGGTTC
>NZ_JADNPO010000003.1:0-243592 GCF_015558105.1 Holdemania sp. 1001095H_141210_F2 | reverse complement strand
TTTAACACTTTAAGCTCTGGCACCACGCGCATAGCACGTGGTATCCACTTCGTATAATAAAA
This sequence comes from Holdemania sp. 1001095H_141210_F2, assembly GCF_015558105.1. NCBI lineage: Bacteria > Bacillati > Bacillota > Erysipelotrichia > Erysipelotrichales > Erysipelotrichaceae > Holdemania > Holdemania sp. 1001095H_141210_F2. The sequence goes on along the minus strand of NZ_JADNPO010000003.1, from coordinate 243,530 downwards.
CGCCGGCGAAACCCGGCGTTTTTTCTGACGTTATTTTTTATTGAGCCTGCGGACTTTTTACAATCCCCTTCGTTTGCGCAGTCTGACAGGCAGTTTTATTCTTTTTCACTGATTTTGGCCAACAGTTCCTTCGCCGCGATTTCCAGCGCATTGCCGCCCTTTTCCGGCAAGCCCAGGCCGGTGTAAATTTCACCCAGGAAAATATGTTGTTTCAGCAGCGCCGCAAACATCTGATCAATAATTTTCAGACATTCCGGCTGTTTCTGCATCGGCCCGAATGGATTGGCGAAGAAGGTGGTGGACAATCCTTTTTCCTGCGTCGTGCCCAAAGCGAACCGTTTGCCCTCAATAAAGGTCTGAACCGCTTCTTCCTTACTATCGAAAGCCCGCAGACCGCGCCGGTCGGTATAATTGTTGGCGTAGAGGAACAGATCAACCTTCTGGTCGGTGATGATCGTATCATACGGCGAAGCGGGGATGACGACACGCGCATTGGCGCTCTCCGGATTAAAGAAGATCGAACGATCCATATCGCGGTAAGCACTGCCCTTATCCAGATCATCCAGCCGGACAAACGCGCCGATTTCCGTGCCCTGAGCGCGGATCTGCCCCTGTTTATCCAGATGCAGCGAGCCCATGTCGTCGAAGATGATCTCCCGGCTGACGATCACATCCTCGCTTAAGTTGGTCAGCGCTTCGATCGTTTCCGACTTGCCCGCGCCGGAGTCGCCGATCATGATCACGCCTTTCTTCGTTCCATCCTGCAGCGTCAGATTGATCATCGCGCCATGCAGCGGCAGCCAGCCTTTTTCAATCATCGCCAGATTGTGCAGCGTCAGGATCATCTTCTTTAAATAACCGAAGTATTCGATCACATCGGCATAGGATACCTTGCCGACCCACATCGCATTGGCCTTATCATGATAGAAAACCGTATCGTTCTGACCGTCCGGATTGCCGAACAACAAAAGCAGATCCGGTCTGGCGCCGATGCAGTCCTCGTCGGAAGCCAGCTCAAACAGATTCGCCAGCGCCACGGCTCCGGCGGTAAAATCGCGGTGGAAATAAGTGTAGCATAACAAGGAGCCGACCTTTAACGGGAAGCACATCCACTCCTCATCGCCTTTAACCCACTCCGCCATCGGGTTCGCATCGACCTCGGTAAACATGCCCAGGCGCTTGTTGCTGCGGGGATGGATGATCAGCGGCGTGCGCATCATGATCGTATGCACAAACGGAATGTCGCACAGCTCGCGATACCCCTCCGGCGCCGGCCATGGGTAATCACGCAGCAGCAGGCTGGCGTTGGTTCCGGCCTGAAGCTGACGGTATACGCGGTTCTTCGAACCCTGGGTCTTCTGCTGGACCTTGCGGTAAAAATCCAGGATCATCTGATGGAATTTCGCGTCGGCCTCCATAAAGTTCGCCAGCTGCAGCCCTTCCTCATTGCGCGTATAAATGACGGAATAGCGCTGCATATTCCGCCAGAAATGATAACAATCCTCAATCACCGCCAACATCTTCTGACGTTCTTTAAAATACGGATGGGCGATTTCTTCCACCTCCAGCACCTGCATGACCTTTAACAGGCGGATCAGATCTTTTTTGACTTCTTCGATCGGAAGCCCGCGGCGCAGCCACGCAAACAGCTGGGGATTGGTATGGGAACAAGAATTTAAATATAAATCCAGAAACATCGAAAAACTTTCGCTCGACAACAGTTCCTCCGCTGTCGTGTAGTACGCTTTGGTGTAGTTGATCAACGCCATATTGCGTTTGAGATAAATCGCTTCTTTCATGCCGGGCCTCCTTCAACACCAGTCCATTATATCACTTTCAAAAAGAAATGAAAGTTCTTTCTTATCACTTTCATTTCTTTCATATTTTTTGTTATGTTTTCTTATATGATTTATGGTATGTTCGTCGAATCAGAGACAGACTGGTTTCATTCCTTTTCCAAGCGGCAGATCTGGCTGCTGATAGGAGGAAGAAAACAATTCTTCCCGCATTGGATACCAGGCGTCTGACCGCTCCGCTTTAGTCTATGCTCAAAGTCCGGCCGACGTCGCAGTTTTTTCAGTTTTGTCAGGGACGCACTCAATTCGTCTTTACCCCTACGGGTCCGCTGATGTTTTTATTTCATTCTGTTGGGGAAGGGTCAGCGGCGCTGGCGCACGACTTCAAAGCTGATCGCGGCGACGGCGCTGGTGCCGTTTAACGCACTGCGCACAGGCCGGGCATAGGGAATCACGATGTTCTGATCGCTCTGTTTCAGCACGTCGCGGCTCAATCCCCGCAGTTCGCCGCCGATCGCCAGCACAATCGGCTGGTTGAAATCGGCGTCAAAATAAGCAATCGCATCACTGCGCTGGGCACAGTATAAGACACACCTCGCCTGGCGGCATTGGCAAACCGCCGCCCCGAGATCCTCGCACAAACACCAGGGGAGCTGTTCGCTTGCGCCCGCGCTGGACTTCACGATCGTAGCCTGCGCACTCTGCCAGTCCCGGCTGCCCATCAGCACGCCGGTACAGCCGGCGGCATACAACGTGCGAAACGCATAACCGAGGTTAAACGGGTCTTCAATTCCTTCCAAAACCGCGACAAACGGCTTGGGATTTTCCAGACAATCCGAAACCGATTGATAGATCCGATCCCCTGCCAGCGCCAGAATCCCGCCATGCGTCCGGCCGGTCGCCTGTTGATCAATCTTCTCGCGCGGCCAGCGTTCTACCGGGATTTCTCGCTGGGCAGCCTGACGCAGAATAAACGCCGTATCCTTATCTTTCTTCTTCTGATCGACGACCAGCTTCATCACGGGACGGCGGCCCGCCATCATGACGGCTTTGACACTCAGCGCGCCTTCAAACCAGTTCATAGTTTACGCTCCTTCCGGCGAATCAAATCATACGGATGCAAAACTGCCGGAGTATTGATCCAGCAGCGCTGCAGCGGCTTATTGGCGATTTCGACGACCGCGCCTTCCTCATCCCTCATCGTTTCCAATACAAAGGGCGTATTTTCCAGATGCGGCCCAAAGGCTTCCAGCGTTTCCCCGATTTCAAAGTGATTGCGCACCTCGATGAGGGCTTGTTTGTCATCTGGATTGTAGTCCAGCACCTGCGCCAGAAAATCGTGAGTTACCCGCGAAGGCGCATTGTCGTACAAATGATCCTGCGGACCGGGAATGCCCGCCAGAAAGCCCAGGCAGGCAGGCCGGTTTTCTGCCCGCATCAGTTCGCGCTGAGCTGCCAGAACGGCCGGCTGCGGGTCTTCTTCAGGGTGCTCAAGAAGCCAGTCGATCAGTTTCCGGTAAGCCCGGACAACGACCGCGATGTAATAGGCTGATTTCATCCGGCCTTCTATTTTCAAGCTGGCCACGCCTGCGCGGATCATGTCATTAACATAAGCCGCGGCCATCAGATCTTTCGAGCCCATGGAGAACAACAGGCTGTCGTCGCTCAGCTTCTGCGCTCCGTTATAAAGATGATAGCGCCAGCGGCAGGACTGAGCGCAGCCGCCGCGGTTGGCGTCGCGCAGCGTCATCGCGTTGCTTAAGGTGCAGCGCCCGGAATAGTTCACGCACATACCGCCATGGATAAACGTTTCAATCGGGACTTCGCTGTGATCGCAAATCTGCCGGATCTGATCCATCGTGCATTCGCGGGCCAGCACAACCCGGTCCGCCCCCAGCTGTTGGTAAAACCGGACAGCCTGAGAATTGGTGCTGGACATCTGCGTGCTGAGATGAACCTCCAGCTTCGGCGCAACGGTTTTCGCATGCCGGACAATCGTCGGTGAAGCGACGATCACGGCATGCACGCCGATCCTTTCCAGTTGGCGCAGATAATCGTCCAGACCGTCAAAATCGTCTTCGTGAGGAATGATATTGACCGTCACATGGACATGCGCACCGTATTCCCGGGCAAAGCGTACGCCCTCGGCGATATCTTCGATTTCAAAATTACTGGCGCGGGATCGCAGCGAAAAGCGCTTGCCGCCCAGGTACACTGCGTCCGCACCATAACGGACTGCCGTTTTCAAACGAGCCAGATCGCCGGCCGGAGCTAACAGCTCAATCGTTTTTCTCATGCCGCGTCCTCCTTGGTTAAATTGGTCTTCTGCTGATAATAGCCGGAGCCGTAATTCAGATCAGGCCAGCGTTGCTTCAGCTGTTCTTTCACGACGGCCGGGTCCGCGCCTTCCAGCACCGCGCCGCAGGCTTTCCGGGCGTCGATCAATTCCGCATCGCAGGAAAACAGACTATCAAATGTAAAATGACCGATCCCGCTGGCTGCCAGCTGTGAAATCTGATCCAGCGAACAGAGCGTGCTTTCCATATATACCGCCGTGCCTTCCGCTTCTTCCAGAATCGGCATTTTCCCAGTTCGGGTTGCTTCAATTAAATACAGTTCACGACGATCATACAGATCGTCGATTGTCTTGCCGATCACCTGCAAATAGTTGGATACCAGCTTACGGCGCGAATAAGCCATCACCTGCCGCCCATGAATCTGCAGTTCCAGCCGGGCGCCGTCGGTCTTGCGGGCGATCGAGAGAATTTCTTCCAGCGTGATCTCCGCAGCCAGGACGACGCGGCCTACGCCCAGCTTTAGCATTTCCTGAATATCCCGGGAATTGGTCATCAGCGTATCCGGCGCGTAGATCAGTCGGTCTTTCAATCCCAACCGCTCCGCACTCATGAAAACCGCCGGATCCATATAAACAATTCCCTCCGGCTGCCAGGCTTGGATCTGCTTCAATTTCATTTCCATTTCCGCCAGTTCTTCTTCCATCCACAGGCGGTTGAAAACAATCTCGCACCGAAGTCCTGAAGCGTGAACGCGGCGGACTAACGCTTCGGCTTCAGCCGGCGAAAAACAGCGGGCGATGCGGACGGAGCAGCCTTCAACCCCAATCCGGATCGTCGTCATCCCGCTGTTTTTCATTTCTTCCAGCGACGCTGCCTGCTGCAGCGCCGCAATCCAGTTGATTTGTGTCATGTTTATCTTTCGTTCCTTTCCGCGCATTGGGACAGCTTGCGCTTTAATTATACGGTCAGGGTTTCAAAAGTCAATCATTCTGCGGGGTTGTGCGGTTTTTCACCGGGATTTAACATTGACGCTCAACGTTCTTTTTGTTAAAATATTCGAGATTGATAAGGGAGTAGTCACCGCGGACAACCGCGTTGCTAAGTCAACAACCTGACGAAGTTTTTTCGTCTGGCTTAGAGGTAATTGACAAGACTTGTCTGACGCTTGAGGAGAACAGCGTAAGACAGGTCTTCTTTTTTTATCGGAACCTGGGAAATGAAAGAGGAGATTGAACTATGAGCATTGAAGTCGCAGTTATTTTATTTATTGCCGGGGTTTTCCTGGTCGTCAAGGGTGGCGATCTGTTTGTCGACGCCGCCAGCTGGATCGCAAAAGCCTCCGGGATCCCTTCCTTTATTGTCGGCGCGACGATCGTCAGTCTGGCCACCACGCTGCCGGAGATGATCGTTTCGGTTCTGGCGGCGCTGCAGGGAAAAACAGAGATGGCGATCGGCAACGCGGTCGGTTCTGTTACGGCCAATACCGGCCTGATTCTGGCAGTGGCGATGCTTTTTATGCCGATCGCCATCCGGCGTAAGGATTACATCAAGCATTGCGGCTTGTTGATCGCTGCCGCGGCGGTGCTGCTTGGATTCAGCTTGTCGGGAGCCTTGAGCTTAGCCGGCAGTCTGATTCTGATCGCGATCTTTTTGATCTCGATGGCGGAAAATGTCCGCAATGCGATGAAGCAGCAGGAAGACAGCGAACGGATCCAGACAACCCGCAAAGAAACAGGACGACGGATCGTGATGTTTTTATTCGGAGCACTGGGTATCGTCGCCGGATCGCAGCTGCTGGTCAACAGCGGCAGTGCACTGGCTGCTTTCTTCGGGGTACCGGAACGAATCGTCGCCGTCACGATGATCGCGATCGGCACATCGCTGCCGGAGCTGGTCACCACGATCACCGCGATTGTCAAAAAAGAATCGAGCTTGTCGATCGGCAACCTGATCGGCGCGAACATTCTCGATCTGACTCTGATCCTGCCGGTTTGTTCTTTTGTTTCCGGTCAGGCGCTGCCGGTTTCCGCGCAGAGTCTGGCAGTGGACATGCCGGCGTGTCTGCTGATCACCATGCTGGCGCTGCTGCCGTTGCTGCTGAAAGAAAAGGGATCAAAAATGCAGGGCCTCAGCTTGATTTTAGGTTACTCGCTGTATCTGTTCTTTGTTTTATAAGTTTCATTTGACATCCGGGTACTTTCGGGGTATATTCTTCACAAACAGAGTAGGTTCCTGCGCGTTAAGTGCTTTCTGAACGGGGAGTTGTCAGAAGGACGAAAAGGTTTCTTGCGGTGCAGGTTCCGCATCCCGCTGACCCGAAAATCGAAGGCATGGCCTTCTCTTTTACCTGTCAGAGGGAAAAGAGGAGGTTTTTTTATGGCTCAGTTTTCCAAAGCTCTCTTTTCTCATCCGTTTTCCCATGCTTACTGGCAAGAAGCGTCCGCCGAAACGCGCCGTGTCCGGATTCTCGCAGTCGCTGCGCTGTGCATGGCCTTAAAAATGGCCATCGCTTCGTTTCGGATTCCGGTGGCCGACAATCTCTATGTTTATTTCACGTATCTGATCACCGCTGTGCAGTGCGCGGTTTGCGGACCGGTCGTCGGCGTGCTTTGCGGCGGAATCGGCGACCTGATTGAATTCGCGATTCATCCCAACGGCCCCTTCTTCCCGGGCTACACGTTATCGAGCATGGCCGGCGCGTTGATTTTCGCTTTATTTCTTTACCGCACAAAAATTACCGTGCTGCGTCTTGCGCTCAGCCGTCTTTTGATCAATCTGTTCGTCAATGTCGGTCTGGGATCCTTATGGAGCTACATGTTATATTCCAAGGGTTATCTGTATTATTTCGCAAAAAGCCTCGTCAAAAACACGATTATGCTTCCGATTGAGATTGTGCTGCTGGTGTTGTTTTTCCGGATGTTGATCCCGTATCTGGAAGGGAAAAACTGGATCGCACCGCAGGGAGAGAGGAAATTACCCTGGTGGTAAACAGAATTGAGATTCGCTAAGAAAATTGATATTTCTATGCGTGAGAACAGGCAGCGATGAGAAAAACAAACACTGGCTGGACAAAGTTAAGCTTTGCCGGCCAGTGTTTTCATCTGGAATGATAGACGCACCTTAAGTTATGGCTGATTGTTCATAGATTGAAAATCTGGGATAGTTTAAATGAATTTCATTGATCTTGAAAGTCAGATCTGCGGATCCAGGAAAGTCTAGTTTCCTTCATTAAGATTGACTTCGTTATGCAGTGCCGGATAAACAAACTCGCCGAGAATCTTCACTGTAATCTGCGTCTCAGCAGCATCTGGAAATTGTTGTTTAAGTTTCAGAATTGTTTCTATCAAAGCTTCTTCTTCCTCTAAAATGTCCGCAATTTCTTTGGCTTGCATTCCCTTCTTTGCCTTTTTCAACGTGATTGTAACGATCTTCAACAAAGAACCAAGATCTTTGCCCTGTTCTCTGCCTTGTTCCATGCCCTGTTCCATGCCTTGTTCTCTGCCTTGCTCAATGCCCCGTTCCATGCCCTGTTCCAGCCCCTGCTTTAAGGCCAGTTCGCGAGCTTCCTTTACAGCCCTTTCCCGTTCCTCACGGATTTCTGTATTTCGCATCAGTTCTCTGTCCAGTCGCTTTGTTTCCCACATGTACTCGATCATGCTCATCGGAATCTCCATCATTTTCTGCACCGCCCTTCTGCATCCTTCATCCATCGCTATGATCTGTTGAATCCACACTTCTTTTTCAGGATCACCCGCAAATTTCAACACCACACGCCACCGATCCAATGGCGTTAAATCCTTGACCGGAATTCGCTGTAAATATTCTACTCCCGCCAGCTCAATAATATTCACTTGAATATGTTTTGTCAAGGTTCTTCCTGTTTTTTCACCAACTAAATGGAAAACATCGTTGCTGATATCCCCCTCGCCAAAAAAAGAAAAATTCGTGATCATCATGACCCGGACTGGTTTTAATTCACGGTAATCTTTTCCTTTTGTTTTCTGCCCGGATAACAGCCGTGACAGATAAAAAACTATCCGGATACCCTGATCCACGGGATTTCCATTTTGCTGGATTTCCAGATCAAAATAAATTTCATCATTGATCATTCCGCAAATATCATAACGAATCGCTTTCATCAGGGGATGCCCCACACTTTCTTCACCGGGAAACAAACATACCTTTTTGAAACTGGGATCAATAGCCTGAAACAGACAGGAAAGACACAATGTATCTTCCGGATTTCCAAGCACCGCTTTAAATACCCAGTCATCCATCAGGGAAATCCTTTTATGCTTCAGTTCTTTCCGCTTTCGTAGATCGATGGACATTCAGCCACCTCCTCTACAAGTTAATATTGCGGTAATTTTAAAAATGCCTTCCTCCTTTCCAAGAAAATTTTACTTTTTTCGAATTCTTGACAGAATGTTTTGTAACTATTTTCAAAACACATTCCTTGAATCTGAAATTGTAAACAAAAGAAAAGAGAATAAAAGATAAAAAAGGATTGTTCCCCGGTTTAAAGCAGACTGGACATTTTTTAAAGATCAGGCCGTATAAAGTTTTCCATAATGCTTTATAGGCCTGATCTTTTTATCTTTACCCGGCTGCAAGCAAGAACCTGAAAAAGGGCTTTCAATCTTTGCCTTGTTTATTCCGGCTGCCAAAGCGTCCGGATTTTTGAATTTCCCGCCACCCCCACTGAAACAAAGCGAATCCGATCGCTGCGCCAAGACTGTTCATCAGCACATCGTCAATATCCGCGATCCGACCAATGAAGAACTGAATAATTTCAATCGCGGCTGAACATCCTGCGCCGCATATCACAATTCCTTTCCAATGACGGATACGCGGACAAACCGCAGCTAATAAAAAACCGCCTGGAATAAACATCAGAACATTGGCCATCAACTGCTTTGGAATATGCCAAATTTCAAGCAAGACTGACTTTCCACTTTGAAGTTCCTGAATCATTTCCCCTATCCATTGGAAAGGAATCAGATTCCAGGCAGAAAACGGATGATCAGAATAGGGACCGTTCAGCGTCACTGAAAATATAAAAAACAACCAGGCCGCAAGACAGGTCGCTCCGCATAACGCCCACAGCCTGCGGTTTTGCCATCGGAATATCATGATGGCAGCCGACATCACGATGGTCATTTCCAATAAAAATAAGCCGATTCTTGCGAATAAATTCATTCCGTCATGCTCCTTCCAACAAACCTTTAAATACACGCCTGAAAGCAAAAGAAAAGACAGATTTCCTCGGCGAATGGGAAATCTGCCTATCAGCCCGGCCTTCCAATAAAAATCCCCTCCGGGAATTCCGGATACAGAAATTTCCTACAAGCCGCCCAGCTGACTCACGGCGCCGCCCTCCGTTACAATCTTGCCATATTGATCGTAAACACCCCAGGCGTCCTTCAGCTCGCTTTCTTCAATTTCATCAAAAAATTTCAGCTTGAAGTGATGATATCCCTTGGTATACTGCGTATAAACCAGATCTGCCCGCGGCGCGCTCAGCTGGATATGACTTTGCCCCTCGAAGGTTGTCTTCGTGATTGTCACGCCCGCTAACAGCCCTACCCGCTTATAGGTTCCATCCTGAGCGGAAATCAGATTTCCCAACGAATAAATACATAACGTATCGTCGATCCATTCGATCGGCTGAACGACATGCGGATGACTGCCGATGATGAGATCGACGCCCAGATCCGCCAACAGCTGCGCTAAACGCCGCTGTTCAGCAGTCGGCTCATGCGTGTACTCTTCGCCCCAATGCATCGCCACCATCAGGACGTCGACTTCCCCACGCGCCTTGGCAATGTCTTCCGCCAACATTTCATCCGTATATACATTGACCAGATATTCCTTGCCTTCCGGCACCGGAATTCCGTTGGTCCCATAGGTATATGAGAGCAGCGTATAGCTGATCCCGTTGATTTCACGAATCCGCAGTTCTTCCCGGTCATCGAACGAGCTGTACGATCCGGCTGTCAGCGCGTTTTGGTTTGACCAGTAATCCAGTGAATTCAGGATGGCCTGCTCGCCCCGGTCCAGCGTGTGATTGTTTGCCAGTGAAACAAGGTTAAATCCCAGCTTCATCATCGTATCGCCGAATTCCTGCGGCGAGTTAAAGCAAGGATACGTCGACAACCCCAGTTCCGTTCCGCCTAAAATCGTTTCCTGGTTATAATACTTCAAATCATAATGATTCGTAACGCGGTTCAGCGTACTCATCATATCGGTAAAATCATAACTTCCCTCAGAAGTCCTGGCATCGGCATACACTGCCCCATGCAGCAGCGCATCTCCCGCCATGATCAGCTCGGCCTTTTCCACAACCGGCGTCGGCTGCGGCGATAGGGTCGGCTGCGGCGTAAAGGCAACCTGCACCTCGCCATCCCGGGGTTTCTGCACCGTAATCACAGCCAGCACCATCAATAAGGCGCCCAAAATAATCAACAGTGCAATTACCGTGCGCATCAGATTTTTCATCGTTTGTTTCTGACTCATAACATTTCTCCCATCGCTGGTCTTATTATACCTTTTTTTCACTGCCCGCTTGTGTTTTTCGCTGACAATTAAGATTTTTGTAAGGTTTTAACGTTTTATTTGAACAACATGAACCGGACAGACTTCCTGACAACAGTAGCAGCGGATGCAGCGGCGGCGGTCGACGACAGCCTTGTGCTCAGTCAGCGTCATCGCCTGAACCGGACAATCCCGCACGCATTCTCCGCATCCCAGACAGCGCGAAGGGTCCGGCTTGGGATAGGGCGCAAAATGCCGGCGCAGCGCTGCCAGCGGGGAAGGAATCAGCTGTATCAGACCTTTCATCGTTTCCGGCAGTCTGAAATCACTGCGGCATAAACTTTCCCAGGTTTCTTCCAAAGCAATCAGCTCAATCTCAGCTGGATTCACCAGCCCGAGTTTCACAGCTTCCCGATGAACAGGCGTCCAGTCAGGCTCAACCCCAAACAGTTTCAGCGCACCATAGTCCAGCGCAAAGGGATCCTTCGCCGCTAACAGACGCTGACCGTCATACCGCTCGCCGCCGCTGGGACCGTTGCCCTGCATGCCTTCGATGGCATCCATCAGACACAGCCCGGGTTTGACATTTGCGCACAGCTGGCATAAAAAGCGGCAAAAGGATTCACGCTTAGCAAGACGGGCATGCATCTGCGCCTTCACCAATCCCGGAATGACGCCGAACATATTCTTCACCGCACCGCTGGTCACAGTATAGCTGTGACTTTTGAACTTGCAGCAGTCGATGATCAAATCTGCCTGAGCAACGCATTCCAGTATCGGCACCGGCTCGCTGAGGACGTTTAATCCGCTTTCAACGCTGGTCAGATTTTCATTTAATGAACATTGTTCCTCTTGTGCCAGCGCCCGCAGTCCTGTTTTCTGATATACCCGCCGGATTGAATCCAGCGTGAACCGGCCGGCCGGACTGTCAGCCAGCGTCACGATCCCGCCGCGGTTATGAACGTAGCGAATTAATGCCCGCAGGACCTCCGGGTGCGTCGTTGTGAATTCCTCCGGCGCTTTCGCCGACAACAGATTCGGCTTGATCAGCACGTTCATGCCTGGCTGAATCAACGTATCCGCGCCGATGGCCGTCATTAACAAATTCAGTTGTTTTCCGATTAATTCCTGATCATAACCGGCGCAGCGCACAGCCGCGACCTTCTGTTTTCCACTCATTTACCTCACCTCACAAGAAAAGGGCTTAACAGCCCTTGCTTTGATACACGACCTCGCCGTTAACCAGCGTCATTTTCACAACTGCCGCCGGATCCAGCGCAGGCATCCCGTCAAACAACGCGATATCGGCATCCTTGCCCGCTTCAAGCGAACCGATCCGCTGATCGCAGCCGATGATTTTCGCCGGATTGATCGTCAGCATTGCGATCGCCCGTTCAACCGGCGCTCCATACCGCACGACCTCGCCAGCCTGTTCGACGATCAGCCATGGATGATAGACCGGACCATCCGTCATGATCGCGCACAGCACGCCGCGCCGGTCCATTTCAACCACGCTGTCGATATCAATTTTAATCGACTCGCCGAACCCTTTGGCCACGGCAATCGGACCGAAAATCACCGGACAGCCGGCCGCCACGATCGGTTCCATATAATCGGAAGCACCCCACGCATGATCGAGCGTGAATTCAAAATTGAATTCCTTTGCCAGTTCGATCACGGTGATCATATCAAACTGCGTGCAGTGCATTTTGACTGGCATTTCATGCCGCAGCACCTTTGCGCCGTTCTCCATCGCGGGATCCCATTTCGGCATTTTTGCCGGATCGTTCTTCGCTTCTTCCTGCTTCTTCATGTATTCCTGAACATCGCGGAAATACTGGCGCAGCACGCTGGCTACGCCCATCCGCGTCATCGGCGTCTGATTGCGCTTGCCATAAACGCCCTTCGGATTGCCGCCCATCGCCGCTTTCAGCGCGACATGCCGGTTGACGCACATCGACTCAACTGTGCCCTGACCCGCGCTTTTTACCGCGCAGACCACGCCGCCGATCACGTTGCCGCTGCCCGGAGCGATCGCGCTGCAGGTTACCCCGGCGGCCAGTGCTTCCTTAAAGGAAGGCGACAGCGGATCGATCCCGTCGAACACTTCAACTTCGGCAGTCACATTCCTGACCATTTCATTGACGTCCTGCGCCCCAGTCGCAATCTCAAACCCGCCGATATGACTGTGTGCATCGACGATCCCCGGAATGGCCGTCAGTCCCGCAGCGTCGATGACTTCAGCGTCTTCGCAGTCCAGCTGTTCGCCGATCGCCGCGATCTTGCCATTTTCTATTAAAATATCGCCTTTTTCCAGCGTGCCCTGCGGCCCCATCGTCAGAATCTTGGCGCCGCGGATCAATCGTTTCATCACGCTTTTTCCCCCTTTACTATTTCCCCGGAAATAACGACAATTTCCGGCAATGCGCGGAAGGTTTCCAGCGGATTTCCCGACCAGACCACGATGTCGGCATCCTTGCCCTCAGCCAGACTCCCGATCCGATCCGCCACGCCCAACAGCTGCGCCGGAATGCTTGTCAGCATTTTCAGCACATCCTCACTGGACAGATCGGCACCTAAACGCCGCGCCTGCGCCATCAGGCCGTGCGCGTTCCACATCAGGATCTCCCGGCCCGGTGAAACCGCATCGCCAAAGGCGCTTAGCGCCACCGGCTTGCCCGCTTTGATCAGGGAAAACAGCGCGGCATAGTTCACCGCCGCATTGTACTTGTTAAACCCATCGGTCAGATCGCCCAGAATGAAACCACAGTCCTTGTCCAACAAACTTTCATTCAGCTGATACAGATTCGCCAGCACCAGCTTAACCGGCATGTTTTCAAACAGTTTCAGGACTGCGTCGGCTTCCGCTTTCGTGTTGCAGCTTAAGATCAGCGGCAGCTTGCCTTCCAGCACCGGCTTAAACGCCTGAACCTTCGGATCCTTCTGGTCTTCGTCTTTCTCAGAGCCGCACTTCGCGATCAATTCACGCAGCGCGGAAAAGATCCCCATTTTTGTCATCGGAGCGCTGTTGCGCGGACCATAGGTCTGCTTGACCTTCTCATCAACCGAGCCCTTCATCGCGGCGTTTGCCTTGACGCACATCGTCTCCGTCGTTCTGCCATACGCCTTGAACACCGCCGCGCTGCCGCCGAGAACATTGTTATTGCTCGCAGCGACGCCCGCCGCCGTAATTCCATAACCCCACAGCTCCTGATACATCATACTATCCGGATCAAACGCGTAAACGACGTCCAGCTGCGGCGTCAGCGGATCGCTCGTTTCATCGTTGTCGCGCGCCTGCCCGCGCCCGGCCGCCGTGCCCCAGCCGCTTAACGGATCGATCCAGCCCGGCATGACGCACTTTCCTTCCGCGTCGATCACCTGCGCCCCCGGCGCCTTCAGATTCTGTCCGATCTGAACAATCTTGCCCGCGTCGATCAAAAGATCCGTATTCGCTAATACCTGACCTGAACCATCGTGGACTTGGCCATTTCGTATTAAGATCAAATCATTACCCCCATTCTTTTTCTGTCTGTTTCCATTATAATGATTTCTTCCGCACTTTCCTAGCCTGCGATGAAGTTTTTCCAACAACTTCCCGCCTGCGGAAAATAAAAAAAGAAGATCTCAATCTCTTTTTCAGAAATCTTGATCTTCCCCATTAGCTGAACATGAGACTCTTCGAATAAATTCCTTTATCTCGTTATTGCTTTCCTTTGCTTTAAATAATAGACGCCACAGGTCATGCCTGACACGATTGCGATATAACTGACAACCAGCTGCATGCCAACGCTTTGAATCATATAACTGAGATTCGTTGAGAAATAAGGATCGATCAGGGCTTCCGTGATTTCCGGCGTGCTTTTCAGCACAGCGTCGATCTGCGGAGCGTAAACAAACACATTGAGCACATACACCGCCAGACTTCCCAACAAGATCAGCACAATCGTTTTCAAAACAATGTGCATGATCAGTTTTCCGGATTGAAAAAACAGCTTTGTCCCGCCTTTCAAGGCTCTCCATGCGCTTTGATGCGTTTCAATCATTGAAAACAGCGTCAGATGATTGATGCAGTTAAGAAAGATCACGCCCACCCCCAGCAGCGCGGGCAATACAAGAAGGACTGCCCCCAGATGGATCATTGCCTGGAGGGCAAAGACGCCGCCGGCCAGAATCAGGCCGTAGATTCCAAATAACGGAAGCAGGGACTTGAGATAACCTGTGAACTGGCTGAAATCATGGAGAGAATACGGTTCGTCATGCAGTGCTTTCAGCATCAGTAAATCCAATCCGAACAGAAAAATCAGATTGATCGCCAGCGTTGCGGCCAGCGGGATCAGATTATTGTTAAACTGCTGCGCAGCCAGCGAGATCAGCGAGCACAGGCAAGCCACGGCCAGACAGTATTTCATTAAGGGCAGCCGATGCCGGACGATCGCAGCGCGGGCAGATTCCAAAATTACGTTCATCTCGCTGTGATTCATGCCGTGATCGCAAGGAAGTCTTTTTCCTGTGACTGGACGACGCCCTCTTTCAGCAGGCGGATTTTACGGCTGTTGGCATTGACGACCAGAATCGGACAAATCATGGAAACCTTATGATTTTTAAAGAATTCCAAATCGACGTCGACTAGCGGATCGCCCGGATTCACCCGCTGATCCAAAACGACATGCGCCGTAAAACCTTCACCTTTGAAATTCACGGTATCTAATCCCAGATGGATCAGATATTCGTTGCGATCATCCGCCTTGATGCCGATTGCGTGGCCGGTCGGAAAGACCGCGACGATCTTGCCCGCCACTGGCGACAACACCTTGCCCTCCAACATTTCCAACGCAAATCCATCCCCCATCGACTTACTTGAGAACACCGGATCGGGAACTTCTTCCAGCGTCATCAGCCGGCCCTTGAACGGGGCGGCGAAATCTGTCGGTTTGGGCTTGAACAGATTTTTAAACATGACCATCACTCCTCACTTTTGTACAATTTCCCCATGCAGTAGGTTGCCTGAATTTCAAAAGCATCGTTGACGACAAGAATATCGGCGTCCTTTCCTGCTTCCAGACTCCCCTTGCGGTCCTCCACGCCGATATATCGCGCCGGATTTTCCGCCGTGATCTTCATGATCTCATGAATGGACGGATGGACGTTGGCGATCAGGTTGCGGATTGATTTGATATAGCTCAGTTCCAGATTCCGCACCGCCTTGTAATCATGAATATCAACGTGTTCCTCGCTGCCGTCGTCATTGCGCAGAATCAGCTCGTCGCCGTTGGGAATAAACGTCTGCTTCCGGATATAATGATACTTTTCTTTTTTTGTCAGCGCAATCCCGCCGCAGTCCGTCGTCATGATAATTTTATCCTTGCTTTTTAAACGCCAGGTCAGGGCGAACACTTCCGGCCGTACGGTCATGCCGGTCTGCTTCGCGAATTCGCAGTTCAAATCGTCGAAATACAGCGCTGCGCCAGCCACCCCCGGCTCCCGGTGATGCAGCCCGCGCATGCCGCTGAACATGTGGGTTACGCCGCCTAAGCCATATTCCTTCAGATCCCGGATGCAGTCGAAGGTCGCCGCGCTGTGGCCGATATTGATCTGAATGTGATGCGCATGGCAGAACTGAATCAATTCTTTCGCCCCCGGAAGCTCCGGCGCCAGCGTCATCAGACGGATGATCTGCGGGTGGGACTGAGCGTCCATGAACCGCCGCATGATCGTCATGTCCGGGTCGATGCAGCAATCTTCCCGCTGCATGCCCTTGTACTCCTTATTGATAAACGGGCCTTCCAGATGAACGCCCAGCAGCGTCGCGCCGTCCTCTTTCTGATGATCGACAACCCAGCTGGCATTTTTGATGCCCTCAACCAGATCCTCGACCGGTTCCGCCCCGGAGGTCGCCAAAAAACTCGTCACCCCCTCATACGGCAGGTTTTTCTTCATTTCCTGTATCGAATGGACAGATTTATCGTTGTTGAAGCTGCCGGTGCCCCAGCCATGAATATGCTGATCGATAAAACCCGGAAGAAGCAGATGATCGCCATAATCAATAACCTCGGCGCCGACGGGCACTTCCGTAGAGAATCCCCGGATGACCTCACCCTCCACTTCCAGATAACCGCTGCGGCAGATCTGATGGGGAAAATAAATTCTTGTCGATTTCAAAAACATCGCTTAATCCCTCTTTTCCAATGTCCAGTAATCCTTGTTGACCTCCATGAGATCGTCCAGCACCGCCTTCGCCTTGTCAAAATCGTTGACGGTCCGATTCAGCGTCAGCGCCTGCAGCGCCTTGGTATAGTCGTTTTCCATCCAGGCCTCGCAAGTCAGTTCTTCATAGGCATATTGATTTTCCATCAATCCTTTATAGAATGTTTTCACCGGGCCGTACGGAATTCCCCGCACACCATCTTTCCCCAATGTTCCGGCGACTTCCACAACGGCTTCCGCCGGGAAGTTGTCAATCAGTCCCGTGTTGCGCGTCATCACGATGAATTCCTGATTTAAGTCATAGGCGATGGATTCCGCCACCTCAACCATCATTGAACCAAACACCGGTGAGGTCAATACCGGAATCCCGCCCAGCTCGGTTTTTCCTCGAGCCAGCGCGCAGACGTCCCAGACCTCTTTTTCCCGGGTCTGGATCGTCTCATCAGCGCGGGTGAAATGCGGATCGCTTTCTTTCACGATCTCGTCCGCGTAGAAATAATATTGCAGATATGTCGTCGGGATATATTCTGAAACACAGTTCATCATCTTGTTAACGCGCAGATAGGTATCCAGCCAGGACTTTGTGCGCTGTTCCGCATTGTAAGGCTTAAAATCATGATTCATCAGGTAATCACGCAGCGTATTAAAATAGTCATGACCTTCCGTATCGTAGAGCGCGGTGAACCAGCCGAAATGATTCAATCCGAAATACCGGGCCCGCAGCGTTTTAACGTCGACGTTGAGGATCTTGGCAAAGCTGACCATCATCGAATACGGCTGGTCACACATATTGATCAGACGGTGATCGTCAGGATATAACCGATCCAGCGCCAGACCGACGATCGCCGCCGGATTGGTGTAATTGAGGATCCACGTTTCTTTGGAATATTTGCGGACGCAGTCGACCATTTCCTTCATCCCGCCGATTGAACGCATGCCATAGGCGAAACCACCCGGGCCGCAGGTTTCCTGTCCGACCAGTCCATATTTCAGCGGGATCTTTTCATCATACGAACGCATCGTGTTCTGACCCACCCGCATCTGACAGAAAACAAAGTCGCAGGCGCAGTAGGCTTCATCCATATCGCCGGTCACCACGACCTCAGTTTCCGGGGAAAAGGTATGCAGCAGCAGGCGGCAGTAATCTTCAATTTTGCCGAAGCGATTCAGGTCCTTATCAAAAAAGATGACTTTCTTTACCGGGAACCGGTCTTTCATCTGCATCAGCGTCCCGATCAAGGCCGGCGTCCGGCAGCTGCCGGCTCCGGAAATAGTTATCGTGTACGGTGTTCTCCTCATGCGTGCCGCCCCAGTTCATCGTCAACCGCATTGCGGACAAATTCGACTAACGGTCCGAAAACAATGTGAATATGCTTGGTCGTCGGGAAGAAGATTCCGGCGCACCCGGATTTTTTCAAAAGATCTTTGTCAATCTTCTTGTTGTCGTTGATATCAATCCGCAAGCGGGTAATACAGTTGTCGACCGTGCCGATGTTGGATGGCCCGCCCAGCGCTTCGATCACAATCTTCGCGATTTCGTCATACCGCTTTTCCCGGATCAGCACGTTATCCGCGGACGGCTCGTCTTCCCGTCCCGGCGTCTTGACGTCAAATTTGACGATCCACCACTTGAACAGGAAGTAATAAACGACGAAGCTGATCACGCCGACGATCACGATATTGATCCAATGGGAATTCTTCATCATGACGCCGAAGATGACAAAGTCAAACACCGTGCCGCGGATATAGCCGACGGCCGTTCCCATGAAATAGAGAGCCAGCGAGCCAAGCGTTCCGATCAGCGCGTAAATCACATACAGTGCCGGCGCGATGAACAGGAACGTAAATTCCAGCGGTTCGGTCACATTGCCCAGCGCCGCCGTCAGCACCGAGGTCAGAATCAGAGACTTCGCCAACGCTTTGTTCTCCGGATACGCGGTCTTGTACATCGCCAAGCCGATTGCCGGGAAGACGAACATCGTTCTGACCATCTGATTCTGCGCGCCAAAGCGGGTCAGCTCCGGCATCAGCGCCCAGTATTCGCTTTCCGGTCCAAGATTAAACAAAATTTCATTCATCGCATCAAGATAACCAATGTAAGTTTGGCCATTGATCACATACGTGCCGCCGGCTTCCGTGAAGCGCAGCATCGCGTTCCAGACGTGATGCAGACCAAACGGAATCATCATCCGGTTGACAAAGCCTGACAGCACCGGTCCGAGAATCTTATGCAGAAGCAGGCCGGACAAGCTGCTGCAGAAGGCAATGAAATATTGCCAGAAGAACGGCAGAATCAAACCGATCACCACCGTCACGCCCATCGAGATTAACGGGACGGATTTCTTGCCGGAGAAGAAGGCAAATGCAATCGGCAGTTCCAGATTATAGAACTTGTCGGAAGCCCAGGCGGCGACCAGACCGGCGATGATGCCGCCTAAAACGTTGACGTTTAACGTCTGCATACCTAAGACCATCGCCTGACCCCCGACGGCGATATTGCCTTCGGTAATCAGCTGTCCTGAAGCTGACAGCCAGATTTTCATCGTGATCAAAAGAATCAGATACGCCATCACGGACGAGAAGACCGCGATTCCCTTATCACGTTTCGCCATCCCATAGGCGACGCCCATCGCAAACATAATCGGAATGTTGCCGAAGATCAGATCGGAAATCTGACGGATGCTGGTAAAGATCAGCTTGACGGTTGGATTGCCCAGAAAGGGCAGCAGATCGATCATGTACGACTGGGTGAATGCCGCGGACAAGCCCAGCAGTAAGCCCACCGGCGCCATAACCCCGATCGGCAGCAGCAGTGATCGACCGAAACGTTGAATCTGCTCACTATACTTTTTCATAGCAGTTCCTCCCTGCCTACTAAATTACCGGAGATTGAAAGCGATTTCAATAAAACAACCGGTTATTTCCGACAGTCTTTTTTACTCTGGTCACTGAAAATGACCACGGTCACAAATCCAGGCAAAAAGCTTACCTGATCGAAGAGCACAAAAAAATAACCACGGACAGTCCCGCGGTTAAAGTTCTTTTTCAATTTACCTTCGAATAATTTAAAGTCCTGTTTTATGCTGACGCAGCTGCTCGACCTGAACATAATGGACTAACAAATCCACGACCGCGAACATGCCGATCCGCGTTACGATATCGTCGATTTTGGTATCGGTCGTGCTCGAGGAACAATACAAAGCCAGATCGCTGTACTGGACCAGCGGACCGTTGACAAAAGCGGTCAGCGTGATCAAAGCGTTGCCATACGCCTTGACAACCTTCGCTGTTTCCACGATAATCGGCGTCTTCCCGGACAGTGAGATGGCGATCAATACTTCTTCATGCGTCATCTGCCGGGCAATGATATTCAGCAGGTTGTAATCCGGAATGTTGATGCACTTGACGTTGAGCGTCAGCAGCAGATGCTCCAGATAGCTGCCGACTGCTTTGGACGTCCCGCGGGAAATCACATAGACACATTGCGAATTCACGATGGACTGCGCCGCCTGCCGCATGGTTTCCGGTTTGTTAAGCTGCATCGTTTTCGTCACGTTGCCGGTGATCTCGGCTTCCACGGATTCCACGCTCGCAGCCGGCAGCGTCTCTTTCGCCCGGTTTTTCAGGAAAAAACGCAAATCGTTATACCCTTCAAAGCCCAGCTTCTGCGACATGTTGATCACAACGGTTTTGGACACACCGCATTGATCCGCCAGCTTCTGACACGTCATTTTTGAAATTGTCTCGGGATGGTCCAGAATATAGTGCAGCAGCGTCCGCTCGCTGCCTGTCAGCAGATCGTAATTATTGGAGTAAAAATCCATCGTGATTCCCCCTCGCTGAATGTGATTGGACATATTATACCACGAGATGAAATCCAGAAAACAGCCTGTTCTGACAACCTGTTCTTTTTTCTGTCCTCCCTTTTCCCCGATTCAAAATTTCATCCCTCTTCCTGTCATTTATCCTTCATTCCCCGGCGGCTTGTGATAGAATAGACGATAGATGGGAGAGAAAGCATGAAAAAAGTACAGATTCAAGATTTTATGGATTATCGCTATCTGGGCAGCCTGCAGGTCAGCCCCGATCAGCAGCACGCGGTATTCACCGTCATCACCGGCGATCAAGATGCCGACAACTATCCTGGCAATTTGTGGCTGCTCGATCTGGCCACTCAAAAAACACGCCAGTTAACCTCCGGCGGCGAAGAAAAGAAAGCGATCTGGTGGGATGACGAAACAATCGTATTCACCGGCTGCCGCGATCCGAAACTGAAGGAGAAAACCGCAGATGGCGAAAGCATGACGGTCTTCTATAAGCTGAACATTCACGGTGGGGAAGCTGTGGAATGGTTCCGTCTGGCGATGCCGGTCGGCAGCTTCCAGAAAGTCAACGACAACCAGCTGATCCTGTCGGTTGCCTACCGCGCGGACGGCATGAATGATTTTGAATGCCAAACCGACGACGAGAAAAAGAAATGGAAAAAAGAACGTGAATCGCACAAGGATTACGAATGGTTCGATGAAATTCCGTTCTGGGCCAACGGTCAGGGTCTCACCAACATGAAGCGCACGCGCCTCTATCTGCTGGATCTGGATACCCGGGCGGCAACAGCGATCTCCGAACCGTCCGCCAACGCCTCGATCGCGCACATTCAGGACAACAAGCTGCTTTATATCAGCAATCCGATGAACTCCGTCCGGGAAATTCCAAGCTCGCTGCATCAGTTCGACTGCACGACAAAAAAAGATCTGACGCTGATTCCGGATCATGAGGTCAACGTCAGCTGGGCTTTCTATATCAATCACAAGATCATCGCCGCGATCTCGGATTTCAAGGAATATGGTCTGCATCAGCATGCCACGCTGTTTGTCGTCGAGGAAGATCAGCAGCGTACGCGGTTAGTGCATTATGACAATTCCTACGGCGCCTCGCTCGGCTCCGACTGCATTCAGCAGTTCGGCACGGCGGTCAAAGCGTATAACGACAAGATCTATTTCAGCTGCACCGATGAAAACGACGGCTGTCTGAAATGCTTCGATGAACACGGCCAGCTGCAGCGCTTATCCGGTTATCATGGCGGAATCGAGGACTTCGAGGTCACGGACGAGGGGATCGTCTTCATCGGTCTGCGCGATCAGAAGCTGCAGGAGATCTACTTCCTGCAGAATGAAGCGGAAACGCAGCTGACGCATTTCAACAGCGAGTATCATGCGGCCACCGCGGTTTCCCCAATCGAAAAAATCGAGTTCTACAACGACGGTATCCGGCACGAAGGCTTCGTGATCAAACCGGCCGATTTCGATATCAACAAGAAATATCCGGGCATTCTGGAGATTCATGGCGGTCCGAAAGGAACCTTTGGTCCGGTTATCAATCATGAAATGCAGGTCTTCGCCGCCAACGGCTATTTTGTCTTCTATTGCAACCCGCGCGGTTCTGATTCCCGCGGCAATGCCTTCGCCGATATCCGCGGGCGTTTCGGGAAAGAGGATTACAGCGATCTGATGGCCTTTACCGACGCGGTGCTGGCGCAGTATCCGCAGCTGGACGGCGAACGTTTAGGCGTGACCGGCAGCAGCTATGGCGGATATATGAGCAACTGGATCATCACGCAGACCGACCGGTTTAAGGCGGCGATCCCGGAAGCTTCCATTTCCAACTACGTCACGAAGTTCTTATGCACCGATATCGGCTTCACCTACAACATGGACAATCAGGCCGCAACCCCATGGTCCGATGTCGCGCTGGTATGGGAACAGTCGCCGCTGAAATATGCCGACCGCGTCAAAACACCGACGATGTTCATTCATTCCGATCAGGATTACCGCTGCTGGATCGCCGAACCGATTCAGATGTTCTACGCCCTGAAGCTGCATGGCGTGGAAACCCGGTTCCTGTTGTTCCATGGCGAGCACCATGGCCTGCCGATCTTTGGTAAGCCGTCGCACCGCATCCAGCGCTTAACCGCGATGGTCGAATGGTTCGACAAACATTGTAAATAAACCGAAAGGGAGAACGCAAAGCTCTCCCTTTATCCATTTCACCTGTTTTGTCGTCTTCTATTTGACCGTCGATCAGGCTATAATAGGAAGTATAAGGAGTGTGAATATCATGAAGCAATCCCCGATGGAAACGGTTTATCAGTCGATGATGATCGGCTTAATGTCTGTGGTCGCCGCTTCGGCTGTCGTCTTCCCCGTTATTTTCCTGACTCAGTTTCACAAATATCGTAAAGAAAGCGCAGCCAAAAAAATTAGACTGTCAATCCAGACTGAAAATGAATCCGAATAAACCGGATTCATTTTTTATTTTCACGCATTTCCCGTTATTGGAGCTTGATTTTGCAGGGCCTCAAATTCAGCCCGCGTTATGGAATAACATCGGCAATCCTTAACCTCGCCGGTATACAACCGCACTTTCTGCCGGATTGTTCCCTCATAATGAAAGCCGTTCTTTTCGATCACTCGCCGCGAACCCCAGTTCTCTACGAAATGATCCATCGCGATCAATTCCGTTCCCGGATCGTCAAATAGATGCCGGATCATCAGACCGACCGCTTCCGTCATGATACCCTAATTCCAATATGCTTCATCCAGTGCGCAGCCGATCGTCTTCGCCGCCAGGTTGCGCCGCGAAGTATCGACGCCCGCGCTGATCATGCCGACGACTCGCATCGTGGATTTCAGCACAACCGCAAACGCGTCGGGAGTGGTCATCATCCGGCTTAAGATCTGACTGCTTTCTTCTTTACTTTGATGCGGCCGCCAACCGGCCTGCGGCCCCACGGCTGGATTCTTTGCGAAAGCGTAAAGATCCTCCAGATCCTTCCTATCCCAAGGTCGTAACCTGATTCTGTCGGTTTCCATTTCCATTCGCTGATTCCCGCTCCTTTCAAAAGAAAGCCGTCAACCAACGGCTTTCTGAATTCAGACTTATTTGTAATTCGCGTACGTGAATTCCGCGGCGCTCGTCAATTCCGGAACGTCTCTCGGCGTACCGTCAAGATTGACCGCAACCGGCAGACAGTCGCCGTTTTCAAACAGGAAGACCATCGGCATATCTTCGCTCATCAGCCGCTGAACCTCGCTGTAAGCCTTGGCCCGTTCTGCATCGTCGTCAGTTTCAACGCCAGCCTGCAGCGCGGCATCCATTTCCGGATTGTTATACAATCCGACGTTGGTTCCGCCATTGGAAGCGACGCGTCCGGCAACACCGGAGACATCCGGTCCCTGATAGCCTGCCAGCATCGTCATATCAAAGTTGGAATTGGTAATGACTTTATCCTGCCATGCCGCCATTTCCATGATATTCAACGTGACGTTGATGCCGATTTCCTTCAGGTTTTCTTTCACGATCTGCGCGATATCCTTAAAGTTTCCGCTTTCAAAGATATCCATCGTCATATCGAAATAGAACCCGTCGTCGCGCAATGTATAACCGGCTTCTTCAATCAGCTTCTTCGCCGCTTCTACATCGCGGGCCGGCATCGTGTACTGTTTATCCAGATACTTGCCTTCCCATAACGGCGAGATGAAGTATTCAGCTAACGCCCCGGTTCCGTTGGCAACCCGATCGTAAATGCCCTGACGGTCAACGCCCATCGCGACAGCCTGGCGCAGACGAACGTCCTTGAAGATGCTGGTTTCCATGTTGAAGGTAATATACGTTCTGTTGATCGACAGATAGTGGAAATGCTTATAATTCGGATCGTTGTCCAGTTCATGCTTATTCGCCGTCGGAACGCTTACGCCCAGATAGTCAACTTCGCCGTTCAGGAAAGACTGATAAGCCGTCGTCTGATCCGGAATGACCTGGAAGATCAATCTTTCGATTGTCGCTTCCGTTCCAAAGTAATCTTCATTTTTAACCAACGTTGTCCCAATCCCTGCGTCATACTTTTCAAACTTGTAAGGACCCGTTCCGACTGGATTCCATGTCGCCGGGTTGGATACAAAGTCAGAATAAGCCGGATCATTCCAGATATGTTCCGGCATGATGAACGTCGCATACCAGCCTAATTTAGGAACGATGCCGACGTCGCGCTGGCTGAGATTCAAAACGACGGTATTGTCATCCGGGCATTCAATCGAAGTCACTGCTGCCAGCGAATCCGATTTTGTCCAGGAATTCTGTTTCATCGTATCAAACGTCCATTTGACGTCTTCCGAAGTAAACGGTTCGCCATCATGCCATTTCACACCTTCCTGTAAATGGAAGGTTAGCGTCAGACCATCTTCGGAAAACTCCCAGCTCTTTGCCAGATCCGGTAAAATCTGGTCGTTTGCATTCAGCTTGATCAACCGGCTGTAAACGTTCTGATTGATTTGATAAGCATAGTCATCAGACTTCATATCGGGATTAAAACTTTGCGGATCCCCGTTAACGGCATAGATTAAAACATCCTGTGCCGGTGTTTCCCCTGTTGTCCCATCCTTGTCGGTTTTCTTTTCATCGGTGCCGCAGCCCGCCAGCATTAAACACGCAATCAATAAGGCTGTCAGCAGTTTCGGTAATTTTTTCATACCCTTTCCCTCCTTGCGTCTTCCTTCATTTTAGAAGAATATAGTTTGAGTTTACACGGAGGAAAAGCGAACGTCAAGATGATATTTTACATTTATTTCAGTAAATGTATATTTCTATCATTTTCTTTTGAAACATTTTTCAATTCTTATTGAGCAAAGCAAAGCGCAGGTTTATCTCAAACCTGCGCTTTTGCGCATAATTCATAAAGAAACCTGCGTTATTTACTTAAACATCGTGTATGTAAATTCATTGGAAGCCGCTTTATCCGGCACATCTCGAGGCGTACCGTCCAGAGAGATCTTGACCGGCTGATGATCGCCGTTTTCAAATAAGAAAACCATCGGCATATCTTCGTACATCATACGCTGAACTTCACTGTAATACTTGGCCCGTTCCTGCACGTCGTCTATTTCGACGGCCGCCTGCAGCGCCGCATCCATTTCAGGATTGTTATACATACCGACATTGGTCCCGCCGTTGGAGGCCACGCGTCCGGCCACGCCGGATACGTCCGGACCCTGATAGCCTGCCAGCATTGTCATTTCAAAGTCCGGGTTTTCTCCCATTACTTTATCCTGCCAGGCAGCCATTTCCATGATATTCAGATTAACGTTAATCCCGATTTCTTTCAGATTTTCTTTGACAATCTGGGCAATATCTTTAAAGTTTCCGTCATCGAAGCTGTCCAGTGTCATTGAGAAATAATACCCGTCTTCATCCATCGTGTAACCGGCTTCTTCAATTAACTTCTTTGCACCTTCGATATCGCGTTCCGGCATTCTATACTGCTTATCAAGGTATTTGCCTTCCCACAGAGGCGAAATAAAGTATTCTGCCAAAGCGCCAGCGCCATTGGAAACCCGGTCGAAAATCCCCTGACGGTCGACCCCTTTCGCCACCGCCTGCCGCAGACGCGGATCTGTAAAGCGGCCTTCTTTCATATTAAACGTCAGATAAGTCCGGTTGATTGAAATGTAATCGAAGAAACGATAATCCGGATTATTATCCAGATCATGCTTATTCGCCGTAGGAACAATAATGTTAAAGTAATCAATTTCACCGTTGACAAACGACTGGAATGCGGTTGTCGAATCCGGAACGATTGTAAAGATTAATTTTTCAACAATCGGCTCACCGTCGAAATAGTCGCTATTCTTGACTAACGTCGTCGCGACTCCGCTCTTATAATTATCAAACTTGTATGGTCCGCTTCCTACTGGCTGCCAGTTTGCCGGATTGGATGTAAAATCCTTATATTGCGGATCATTCCAGATATGTTCCGGCATGATAAACGTTGCATACCAGCCCAGCTTGGAAACGATAGAAACATCTTTTACTTTCATATTTAAGACAACAGTCAGATCATCCGGACATTCGATTGATTCAACCGAAGCCAGACTGTCAGATTTCGACCATTTATTGGCGATCATCGTATCGAACGTCCATTTCACGTCCTCTGAAGTGAGTGCTTCGCCGTCATGCCACTTCACATCTTTCTTCAAATGGAATGTCAATTTCATTCCATCGTCGCTGAATTCCCAACTTTCAGCCAGATCTGGAATCACCTGATCGTCGCTGTTGAGTTTTACCAGCCGGCTGTAAATATTCTGATTGATCGGCCATGCGTAGTCATCTGATTTCATATCCGGGTTAAAGCTTTGCGGATCGCCTGTAACATTGACGATCAGAACATCCTGTGGTACAGCCTGGTCTTTCTGATCAGTGCCGCCCCCGCCGGCGCATCCGGCCATCATGAGGCAGGCCACCATCATGGCGGCTAAGAGCTTTGTCAGTTTCTTCATAATTTTCCCTCCTTACTTGTGAAGAATGAATGATAATTTTAAGTTTACGCTTATTGGAAAACATCGTCAATCCATTTCACGCCATGTTTCATCATTATGAGAAAGTTTCATTATTCACAATGTAAATTTTACATAAGCAAACATAGAAAAACTGCAGTGCTCTTCATGATTTTCATTGAGCTTACTGCAGTTCTTTGTTCTATTCTTTTACAAATTCAACGTAAGTTAATTCATTGGAAGCGGCTTTTGTCGGTTCCTGATAAGGCGTGCCCTTCAGTGTCTTTTTAACCGGGACTTTGGCGCCATTATCCATAAACAGAATGATCGGCATCTCTTCACTCATAATGCGCTGAACTTCACTGTATACGGCTTTTCTTTCTGTTTCATCAGATACCTGAACACCTTTTTCAAGTAATGCGTCCAATTCAGGATTGGAATAACCCATGAAGTTCATCGACGTCCCTGTGCCAACACGTCCGGAAACTCCAGAAACATCGGGTCCCTGATAACCTGCAGCCATTGTCATCTCAAAATCATGATTCAATTTTACAGTATCACCCCAGGCCGCATATTCCAGCATTGTTAACTTAACGTCAATTCCGACTTCTTTCAGATTCGACTGAATAATTGTCGCCGCATCTTTAAAATAACTACTGTCAAAGAATTTCATTTCTGTAGAAAAATAAATTCCATTTGCGTCTTTCTTCAATCCTGCTTCTTCTAAAAGCTGTTGAGCCTTCGCTACGTCACGTTCCGGCATCTGGTATTTTTCATCCGCAAAACCGGTATTTGGCGCGATAAATGTCGAAGCCACGGCGCCTGTTCCACCAGCACAGCGATCCCAGATCATCTGCCGGTCAATTCCATAAGCGATTGCCTGACGAACTCGTGGGTCCTTGAATTTATCATTTGTCATATTTACCGTAACATAGGATCGATTCATTCCGACCACTGGATAAACCTCATAGTTCGGATCATTATCAAAATCATTGGCATTCTGCGTCGGAATTGATGTGTAGTAATCAACCTCACCAGAGATAAACGCCTGCAAAGCTGTTGTCGCATCTGGAATGATTGAATAAATCACCTTTGCAACTCTAGCCTTATCGCCCCAATAATCTTCATTTCGTTCCAATACAATCTGAACGCCTTTCTGGAATTCAACAAACTTGAATGGACCTGTGCCAACTGGTTTCATGTTATATTCATTGGTCGCTGTATCGGTACCTTCGTACAGATGCTTTGGCATAATGAATGTGCCATACCAGGATAATTTTGCGATCAGAGAAACATCCGGATATTTTAGATTCATCACAACGGTGTTGTCATCTGGACATTCGATCGATTCAACGGAAGCAAAGCTGTCGCTTTTATTCCATTTTTCCGCGATCAACGTATCGTAAGTCCATTTCACGTCCGCCGAAGTAAATGCTTCGCCATCATGCCATTTCACGCCTTCATGCAAATGGAATGTAACCTGAGTGCTGTCGTCGTTCCATTCCCAGGTTTCCGCCAGATCCGGAATCACCTGATCATAGGCATTCAATTTAACCAAACGGTTAAAAATGTTCTGGTTTGGTCCCCAGGCATTATCATCAGACTTAAAGTCTGGATGAAAACTTGACGGATCATTCGCTACAATGGCAACAAGCGTATCGTTGGATAATTCTGAGGTCGGCTCGCCGGCATTGTCGCTATTCTGCCCGCCGCAAGCCGTCAGCGCCATCGCCGCAACCAAGCCTACCGCAAGCAGTTTGAGAAATTTTTTCATAAATTTTCCTCTTCTTTCTTAATTTCATTATATCAGGAATAGCGGCGAGAAAAAACAGTGAAAACGGAGCATTTCTGTAAAAAACGCTCCGTTTTGAACATTTCCTATTTTTTTAATGTTACATACGTAAATTCGCTCGCCGCCGCCTTATCCGGAACCTGATATGGCGTACCGTCAAATTTGGATTTAACAGGAATAACCTGGCCGTTGTCGAGCAGAAGCACCATTGGCATATCCTCGCTCATCAAGCGCTGAACTTCATCATAGGCTTCCTTACGAATTGCCGGATCCGAGTTCTGCGCGCCTTTATTCAGCGCTGCTTCCATCGCATCGCTGGCATAACCGGTAAAGTTGTTCGAACCATTAATGCCGACACGCATATAGATTCCGGAAATATCCGGTCCCTGATAGCCCGCAAGCATCGTCATATTAAACTTACGCCCTTCTTTAACCTGATCACCCCAGGCGGCATATTCCATTAAATTCAGATCAACCTTAATACCAGCTTCCTTTAAGCTGGACTGAACAATCGCCGCGACATCCTTGAAGTTGCCGCTTTCGAAAGCGTCTAAAGTGACTGTCATATAATAGCCGTCGGAATTCTTCTTTAATCCGCATTCTTCCATCAATGCCTGCGCTTTCGCAATATCCCGTTCCGGCAGTTTGTAATCATCATTCAGATAATCTTTAAACAGCGGAGAAATGAAATATTCCGGCAAAGCGCTGACGCCGTTGCCCATCCGGTCAACGATCGCCTGACGGTCAACCGCATACGCGACAGCCTGACGCAGCTTTGGATTGTTAAACGGTTCCTTCTCCATATTGAAGGTCAGATACGTTCTGTTAATGCTTAAGAAGGAGAAGACTTCATAATTCGGGTCATTGTCGAAATCGTGCAGATTCGCCGTCGGCAAGCTCGTAATGTAGTCGATTTCACCATTTTTAAACGCTTCTAACGTCGTATTCAAATCCGGCATGATTTGATAGATCAGACGTTCGATTTCCGGAGCTCCGCCAAAGAAATCTTCATTGCGTTCCAAAGTAACGCTCTGTCCGCTCTTATACTCAACAAACTTAAACGGACCGGAACCGATTGGCTTCTGCATTGCCGGATTCTTTGCGAAATCCGGATAAGCAGGATCATTCCAGATGTGCTCCGGCAGAATGAATGTTGCATACCAGGCTAACAGAGGAACAAGCCCGGCGTCCGGATTTTTCATATTGAAGACGACTGTCAGGTCATCCGGCGCTTCAATCGTATCGACATTGACAAAAGTATCAGACTTCGACCATTTATTTTCAATGATTGTATCGTAGGTCCATTTTACGTCTTTGGATGTTAATGGTTCGCCGTCATGCCATTTTACGCCGTCACGCAAATGGAAAGTCAGCGTCATATTGTCGTCGCTCCATTCGTAGGAAGTCGCTAAATCTGGAATTGGAACATCGCCCGGCGCCAGCTTATACAAGCGGTTAAACAAGTTCTGAGCCATCGGCCACAGATAATCATCCGATTTCATATCCGGATTAAAGCTCGATGGATCTCCCTGTACCGCCGTGATAAATGTGCCGATGGTTTCTGTATTTTCGGTTTTCGAATCTGTCGTCTGCGCCGGTTTTTCGCCGCCGCCCTGACATCCCGTCAGCAAGAGTGCGGCGCTGAGTAAAGCTGCCAAAATCTTAAAACATTTTTTCATTTCTAAACTCCCTCCCTATCTAAATGAAAAACTATGGTGCATTATCACTTTCCAATAGAATCCCTCCCATTCACATAAGTGTATGATACAGGACGATGAAAAATTATTCAATACTTTTATGTAAATAATTTCATCATTTATGAAAAGTGTTTTTCATTGGACGGACAGAAGTAAAAAAATGACCATGAGAAAAAGACACGCTCCTTATGAGCATGTCTTTAAGAATCTAATATGAATTATTCAGCGCGGTAAGTGTAGGTGTATTCCGAAGAAGCTGTCTTATCGTCCAGTTCCATTGGCATACCCTTCATTTCCTTCTTGATTGCATATTTGTAGCCGTTGTCGATGATTGGGATGATCGGCAGATCAGCACGCATGATCTTCTGAATTTCCTTGTAGCATTCGATTCTTTCTTCTTCATTCGACAGCGTAACGCCCTTGTCTAATAAAGCGTCCAGTTCCGGATTGGAATAGCCAGCCATGTTCATGGATGTTCCAGTCTGAACACGTCCGGATACACCGGAAATATCCGGTCCCTGATAGCCCGCTAACATTGTGATTTCAAAGTTACGGTTAACCTGAACCTTATCCTGCCAAGCAGCCATTTCCATCATGTTGATCTTCAGATCGATGCCGGCTTCTTTGACATTCTGCTGGATAATCGCAGCCAGATCTTTCCAGTTGCCGCTTTCGAACGCATCTAATGTTACATGCAGGTAATAGCCGTCAGCATCTTTCGTATAACCAGCTTCTTCCAACAGCTTCATGGCCTGTTCTACATTCCGTTCAGGTAATTTGGAATCTTCATCTAAGTACTTAGTAAAGGCATGCGAAATCATATACTTGGAAGGTTCGCCATTGCCGCCAGCGGTTCTATCCCAGCAGCCCTGGTTGTCGATCGCTAAAGCAAAGGCTTCGCGGACACGCTGATCCTGGAAACGTTCATCCTTCAGATTAAATGTGATATAAGTCCGGTTGATGCCCATTTCAGAATAGAATGTATAGTTATCATTACCATCCAGATCATTCGCATGAGCAGCTGGGATCATCTGGCACAGATCATCAACTTCACCGTTCATGAAAGCTTCCCACAGAGTATTATCATCAGAAATGATCGCAAACTTCAGCGTTTTGGCAATCGCCTTATCGCCCCAGTAATCTTCATTGCGTTCCAACGTTACATACTGGCCTGCTTTGTATTCAACAAATTTAAACGGACCCGTTCCGACTGGATTCTGGTTGTATGGGTTAGTCGCCGTATCGGTGCCTTCATACAAATGCTTCGGCATAATGAATGTGCCATACCAGGCCAGCTTCGCAATAATCGAAACGTCCGGCGTTTTCAGATTCATAACAACCGTGTTGTCATCCGGGCATTCAATGCTTTCGATATTCGACAGGTTGTCAGCTTTTGACCACTTTTCAGCGATCGCAGTATCGTAAGTCCACTTGACGTCAGCCGAGGTAAACGGCTCGCC
The DNA here is from genome assembly GCF_015558105.1 of Holdemania sp. 1001095H_141210_F2. NCBI lineage: Bacteria > Bacillati > Bacillota > Erysipelotrichia > Erysipelotrichales > Erysipelotrichaceae > Holdemania > Holdemania sp. 1001095H_141210_F2. The sequence continues at coordinate 211,422 of NZ_JADNPO010000003.1, read as the reverse complement.
GTCATGCCACTTAACGCCATCATGAAGATGGAATGTCAGCTGCATGCCATCTTCGCTGAATTCATAGGATTCAGCTAAATCCAGGTTGATTTTTGTGTTGTTGCCCAGTTTTACCAGACGGTTGAAAATATTCTGGTTGATCGGCCAGGCGCCGTCATCGGACTTGAAGTCCGGGTTGAAGCTCTGCGGATCCTGCTGCGTGACCATGATCAGAGTCTGATCCGTAGGAATTCCGCTGGTTTCGCCGTCTGTCTGTCCGCCTTCATTGGCAGTGCCGCCATTGTTGGATCCACATCCAGCAAGCATCATCGCCATGGCCAGACACACGACTAAAACTTTAAGCAGTTTTTTCATGTATTCTTTCCTCCTCTATCGATTGTTTTAAAGCAACCGTTAGTTTAATAATAAACGATTTTCTCAAAAATGTGAAGTCTATGTGTACGACTGGTATGTGAAATTTAAGCGTTTTCTTTACAATCTTTGAAAATATTCATAGAAAAATGTAAGAAATGAAAACAAGGAAGATCAACTTCCTTGCTTCGACGGTTAACGATGCTTTTGCAGATAATCCGCCACCAGCATGCCGCTTTCCAGCTGCACGGCGATCAGCTTACGGATCGGAATGACCTGATAATGCAGTTCTTTCTCCGCGATTTCCGCCCGTTTCGCAAATTCTTTTTCGCCCTCGTCATGAATGAGCTGCAGCCGTTCTGCGACTTCCGGACTTGGGTTCTTCGCCAGCTCATGCTCGCAGGCGCGGATTAAAAGCGTCCATTGAAGCAGTACGCGGTACTTCGGAATCTCCAGGTTGTCAAACGCTTCGGACTCCTTGCACAATTCGTCGTAATTCGGGTCCTGACGGATAAAATCACATTCCTGACGATAGTCTTCCTCAAAATGTTCATAACCGTTGCTGACCATCTTGGCGAAGCTGTTGTCGGCGCTGATCAGATCCGCAATCTGATCATAACGAGCTTTGACCGCCTTGCGGTTTTCATGCAGGACTTCGCGGCCTTTCAGCGCGGCTTCCCGGCGGGTGAAATCCATCAGCTTATCGCTCTGAATGCGCGGCTCATAGAAATAAGGCAGCTCGGTAACCAACGTCGTCGCATCGTAGCCCTGCTGGCTGGCATAGTCAGCGCTGCTGGTGCCCGTGGACATCAGCTTTTCCGGCGCGACCGTGCCGTATTTCTCATTGTAATCGTAGGTATCTCTGGAACTGATCATCGGATAGATCGCCTGAGAGAACGGCGTGATGTAGTTGACTTCCGGTTCGCCCAAGTGCAGCGGAATATTCTGCTTCGCGGTCGCGGCATAGAACTTATCCCACAATTCCGGAATCTCCCGGGTCAGATACCAGTACGTGCCACCGAAGCCGGCGTTATGCAGCGAATACATAAACTGCGGCTGAATCTTGTCGATCAAATTCATCAGGCAGACGGTCTCCGGAATCGGCTTGTCGTAGGTATAGTTTTTATAGTGGAACGGGAAATTCCATTCAACCTGTTCATACCCGGCCGGGCGGAAGTAATGACGGGTAAAGTTGGTCAGCGTGATCGGTCCCTTGAACCAGCCTTCGTTGAGCTGCGTACCGTCGAGGTCGATGCTTTTGATCAGATACCAGGTATAATCCAGTTCTTTGCGCAGATCTTCATTTTCAGCCAGCGCCCGTGAGAAATACTCCAGCAGCATTGCGCCCATCGGTTCGTTGGGATGCGGACAGCCGAACATTAAAGCGTTGCGGCTGCCTTTGCCAATCTTCAGGCAGTAAATCGGATGTCCCTTGCGTGATTTCCCGGCCTCAAAAATTTCTACGATCCCCGGAAATTCTGCTGCCAGCCGCCTGGAATTTTCATCCATCTCATCCACAGTCAGAAATTGTTGATAATCCGGAATGTTGTCGATCAATTTTTGAATAAAATCAGCCATTTCAATTCTCCTTTTTTTGTTTTTTATTTTCCGATAACTCGGGAAACAGGCAAATCGACTGGATTTGCCTGTTCTCTTTATGATTTTCGATTATTGGGGATCCATCCAGACCTTGGCCATTTCATACGTACCGTACAAGCTGGCCATTTCCGGCTCAAACGGACTGTTATGAATGTAGCTCTTGACAGGATAAACTGCGGTGAAATCTTTCAGAATGACGATTGGAACATCGTCGTGCATGATCTGCTGGACTTTCTTGTAATAAGGAGCACGTTCTTCCTGCGTGAAGACCTGTACGCCCTGATTGAGCGCTTCATCCAGCTCCGGATTGACATACTTGTCAAGATTCAGCGAGCCTTCCGAATGCACGCGGTTGCGGATCGCGGAAACGTCCGGTCCCTGTCCGCCTGAGCATAAGGCGATATCGAAGTTGTAATCGTCGATCACTTTCGTCATCCACGCGCCCATTTCCAGAATATTCAGCTTCACGTCGATGCCGACCTGTTTCAGGCTGTCCTGAATAACGATCGCGGAATCCTTGAAGTCGCCGGAATCAAAGGTTGTCAGCTCACAGCTGAAATACATTCCGTTGGCGTCCGCAGTGTAGCCGGCTTCCTCAATCAGTTTGCGGGCCACCTCCACATCCCGGGCCGGAATTCGGGCGTCCTCGTTGAGCGCCCACGGGTACATCGGCGAGATGTAGTATTCAGAAACCGCACCGAAGCCTTTGGCCGCTTTGTCCAGGACTGCCTGACGGTCGACCGCCATGTCGATCGCCTGACGGACACGAACGTCGCTGAACGGTTTATCTTCGCCAAGATTGAACGACAGATAGGTTCTGGAACTGGAAACATACTGATAAACAGAATAATGTTCAGGATCGTCGATCAGCTCCTGCAGATTGGAAGTCGGAACGCCGCTCTGCATATCGTCGACTTCGCCATTGAGATAAGATTGATAGGCGGTGGAAGCATCCGGAATGATCGAAATGATCAGCTTGTCCAAATACGGCGCCCCATCCCAGTAATCGTCATTGCGGACCATTTCAATCGAAACGCCCGGCGTATATTTTTCAAATTTGAACGGACCGGTTCCGATCGGATGCATATTGTGTTCGTTCTGCGTCCAGTCCGTGCCTTCGTATAAATGGGCCGGCATAATCCAGGTTCCCAGCCAGCTCAGCGCGCTGACAACCGAGGCGTCCGGCTGTTTCAGATGGAAGACAGCTTTATAATCTCCGTCGGCCGTAACCGAATCGATCATGTTCAATGTATTCGATTGATAACCGTCTTTAAGCACCTGCGTAAACGTCCAGACAACGTCGTGAGATGTAAATGGTTCTCCATCATGCCATTTTACATTTTCGCGTAAATTGAAAGTCAGCGTCATTCCGTCTTCGCTGAATTCCCAATCTGTCGCCAGATCGGGAACGACGCTGCTATCAACCGTCATCTTAACCAGCCGGTTAAAGATGTTGTAAGTTGCAGGCAGCTGCAGATCGTCAGTTTTCATGTTCGGGTTAAACGAGTTCGGTTCGCCGTGACTGCGCATCACGTACGTTCCTCCCTGCTTGGGTTCGCTGATCTGCGAATTGTCGTCCGTTGCCGGTGAAGCCGCTGGCTTGCCTTCCCCACCGCACCCGGTCAGTGTCAGCGCCAGAGCCAAGATCACCGCCAGGCTTTGAATCAGTTTCTTCATAAACTTATGATCCTTTCTTTCTCCCCTAGAGATTAATTTCAGTTTATCCCTTCCTGTAAATCAAGTCAATCTCTTTTTCATCATTCTTCGAAGTTTTCAGAAAGTTTTTCAATCCAATAAAAAAAAGAGTCTGATCACAAACTCTTTTTCCTGAATATTTCTGCTTATTCTTCGACCCAGACACGGGAGAATTCATTGGAAGCAACCGTGTGGATGCCTTCCTCAGAATAAGGATGCCCATGGATCGTATTGCGGACGGCGACGGTAAACGTCGCTTCCTTGACCGGAACGATCGGCAGTTCTTCCGCCAGGATGACCTGCGCCTGCTTGTAGATCTCAGCCCGGGCCGTCTGATCCGTCGTGATCGCGCCTTCGTCTAACAACGCGTCCAGTTCTGCGTTTTTGCAATGCGCCAGGTTAAATGCGCCGGCGGAATGCACACGCATCGAAATCGCTGAAGCATCCGGTCCCTGCGATCCGGAAAGCATCGCCATCTGGTAATCGCTGTCGACCTGAACCTTCTGCTGCCAGGTACCCATTTCCGTGATGTTCAGCTTCACGTCAATCCCGATTTCTTTCAGATTCTGCTGCAATACCGTCGCGGTATCCTTGAAATCGCCGCTGTCAAACAGATCGAGCGTTACGCTCATGTACATGCCGTTAGCGTCGGCGGTATACCCGGCTTCTTCCAGCAGCTGACGAGCTTTTTCCACATCCCGTTCCGGAATTGTCACCGCGTCGTTCATTGCCCAGGCAAAGACCGGCGTCATGTAATATTTCGGCACTGCGCCGATGCCCTTCGCCGCCTTATCCAGAACTTCCTGGCGGTTGATGCCGAGGTTGACCGCTTCGCGCACGCGCACGTCGTTAAACGGTTCTTCGTCAAAATTAAAGGTCAGATAGGTACGGTTGTTGGATGCCCGTTCGTAAACGGTGTAGTCCGGATTGGCTTTTAAGCCGGCGATTTCGTTGCTTGGGATATTCAGCATCAGATCGTCGACTTCGCCGTTCATGTACGCCTGGAAAGCCGTATTGGCATCCGGGATGATCGTGATGACCAGCTTGTCCAGATACGGTGCGCCCATGAAGTAATCGTCGTTGCGGACTAACGTGATCGCCTGACCCTTTTCATAACTTTCAAATTTGAACGGGCCGGTGCCGATCGGATGCATGTTGGCCTCGTTGGCCGTCCAATCCGTACCTTCGTAGATGTGCTTTGGCAGAATGAACGTCCCCAGCCAGCCTAACGAACTTAAAATCGCGGCGCTCGGAGAGCTCATCTGAATGACAACCGTGTTGGCGTCCGGACAGGTGATTTCTTCAATCATTTTGAAGCTGTTGGACTGGAAACCTTCAGTACGGATCATATCCAGCGTCCACTTGACGTCTTCCGAGCTGAACGGTTCGCCGTCATGCCACTTCACATTCTCATAGAGATGGAATGTCAGCGTCTTGCCGTCCTCGCTGAATTCCCAGCTTTCCGCCAGATCCGGAATGATTTCGGTCGAGGCCGTCGTCTTTACCAGCCGGTTAAAGACGTTGGTCGCCGTGTAGGTCGCCATATCGTCACCCTTGATATCCGGGTTAAAGCTGCCTGGATCGGTAGCCTGACGGATGATGTAGGTTCCGCCCTGAACGGGCGTCTGTTCGCCCTCGGACGGGTTTTCCGGGTTGGCGGCCGGTTCCTTCGGTGCAGAAGAACAGCCAGCCAGCATCGCCAGCGCCAACAGCGCAGTCAGTGCTTTTCTTGCAAATTTCATCTTTCTTTCTCCTTGTCTTCTATTTCAGCTTCCTTGCCGGAGCGGTAAACTCCCCACCCTCAAGGTCGTTTCCCACGCGGCCTTGCTCGTGAATGAAGGAAGAAAAGTTCGAAAAAAGGCTCATCCGTCAATCACAGATGAGCCTGAACCGCTGTTTATTTTTCAGCGTCGTTGCCGACAAAATGACAGGAAACAATATGTCCGTTGCCCAGATCACGGGCTTCCGGATATTCTTTAAAACACTTCTCGCAAGCCTGATAACACCGCGGGGCAAAGTAGCAGCCCGGGCCAGTGTTGATCGGGGTCGGCGGTTCGCCCTCAATTTCGATGATTTCGCGTTTTTCCAATGGATCCAAAGATGCGCAGTTGGAAATCAGAACCTTGGTATACGGATGCTGCGGATTGTGCAGAACCTCGTCGGTAACGCCCGTTTCCACGATCCGGCCCAGGTACATGACCGCGACCCGGTCGGAAATATAACGGGTTGTCGCGATATCATGGCTGATGAAAACCATCGCCGTGTTTTCTTCCTTGCTTAATGTCTGAAGCATATTGATGATATCCGCACGGATCGAAACGTCCAGCATGCTGACCGGTTCGTCCGCAACTAAGAACGTCGGGCGCAGCAGCATGCTTCGCAGAATCGAAATACGCTGCAGCTGACCGCCGGACAGTTCATGCGGGTGACGGTAGATATAATCGGTGGCCGGCGCCATTCCGGCGTCTTCCAGCGTTTTGATCATAATGTTGTGCCGTTCTTCATCATTGGCGCCGATTTTGTGAAGCTTCATCGTGCTCATGAAGATTTTTTCGATCGTGTACCGCGGATCAAATGTATCAAACGGGTTCTGGAAAATCATCTGGCAGGTCCGGCAGAAAGCCAGCCGATCCTTCTTTTTCAGCTGAGTGCTGGAAACACCGTGATATAAAATCTCACCGGCCGTCGGATCTTCCAAATGGATCAAAACGCGGCCCAGCGTCGACTTACCGCATCCGGATTCGCCGATAACGCCTAAGGTTTCGCCCCGTTTCAGTTCAAAGCTGACGCCGTCGACAGCCTTGATCGTCTGTTTCTTGCTGACCTTGCCATCCTGCTTGGTCACTTTTTTCTGGATATACCAGCGGGTCAGGTCTTTGACCTGAATAACTACATCTGAGTTTACTGTATCCGACATCGCTTATTCACCTCCTACCTTGTGGCAGGCAACCTTCCAGTTGCCCTTCTCGTTGACCGTCTTCAATTCCGGCTCAACCGTGCGGCATTTCTCAGTCGCAAACGGGCAGCGCGGCGCGAAGACGCAGCCTGGAATTTCCTGACTTAAATCCGGCAGCGAACCCGGAATCCCGCGCAGATCGTTCTTGGCGCCCTTAAAGGACGGGAACGATTTAAGCAACCCCTGCGTGTATGGGTGCTGCGGATTGACTAAGACGTCCTTCGTCTCGCCGCTTTCCATCAATCGGCCGGCATACATGACGGCGATCTTCTTGCAGGTCGAGGCGACAACGGAAACGTCGTGGGTAATCATAATCCGGGTTACGTTCAGATTCTGTTCCAGACTCATGATCTCGCGCAGGATCTGACTCTGCGTAACGACGTCCAGCGCCGTTGTCGCTTCGTCCAGAACCAGTAAGCGCGGATTGTGAAGCAGGCTCAGCGCGATTGAAACACGCTGCATCATGCCGCCGGACAGTTCGTGCGGATATAACTCGTAAACACGGTCAGACAGGTTGACGACCTTGAACAGATCGTAAACCCGCTGTTTGATTTCATTCTTGTCCGCGTTTGGAAAATGCACGCGGTAAACGTCTTCCATCTGCGCACCGACCTTGTGAACCGGGCTCAGCGCGCTCATCGACTTCTGGAATACGATCGACAGATCGGTCCAGCGCAGCGCATCCATTTCATCCTTCGTTAACTTTAACAGATCCTTGCCGTTGTACAAAATTTCGCCGTCGACCTGCGTGATGCGGTGCGGCAGCAGGCGCAGAACGGCGCTGGCCAGCGTGGATTTGCCGGAACCGGACTCGCCGACGATGCCGATCGAATCCTGTTCCTCAATTTCCAGGCTGACATGCTGGCAGGCATGGACCTTCTTGTCCTTCATAATATAACGTACATTGACGTTTTTCAGTTCTAATAATGCCATTTTTTCCTTCCTCCCTAGTTATTGGCGTCCATCTTAGGCGAGAGCACGCGGTTGAGGCCGTCACCGATGAGGAAGAATGTCAGAACGGTGAAGACAACGGCAACGCCGGCGAAGGTGGAAATCCACCAGCCCTTCGGCATGTACTGTTTGCCATGGTAGATAATCTGACCCCAGCTGACGACATTTGGATCGCCTAAGCCCAAGAATGACAGGCCGGCTTCGGACAGGATCGCGCTGGAGACGTTCATCGTGGTCTGCGCGATAATCGGGAAAATCCCGTTTGGAATGATGTGCTTGAACATGATGCTGAAGCGGCTTTCGCCCATCGCCTGCGCGCTCTTGACGAACGTTCTCTCCTTTAAGGAGATCGCCTGCGCACGCATTAAACGCGCATTGCCGGTCCACGAAGTCAGGCCGATAACAATCATGATGTACATGATGTTACTGCCAAACAGCGCGACGATGATCAGAATCAGGAAGAACGACGGCGTCATCAGGAAGAAGTTCATGAATTCCGAAATGAGCCGGTCGATCTTGCCGCCGAAGAAACCCGCGATGCCGCCGATGCAGGTACCCAGAATACCGGAAATACTCGCGGCGACGACGCCGATCATTAACGACGTCCGCGTCCCATAGATAATCTCACTTAAAACGTCGCGGCCCAGACCGTCGGTACCCAGGATATGTCCCGGCGTGCCCGGTCCGGCAACCAGCGCATCATATAATTTATACGGATCGCACGGAGCGATAATCGGCGCGAAGAAAGCGATGCACAATAAGACGATCAGAAGAATGACGCCCGTGCGCAGCTGGGAGTTCTTTTTCAACACCCGCATCGCAGCCTGAAAAACATTGTCTTTTTTCATTGTACTGTTCCTCCTAGTCGTAGCGGATCCGCGGATCGATAAAGCCGTAGAGGATATCGACCAGAATCATCGCGATACAGATAACGACGGACGTGACCAGATAAATTCCAGTCAGCACCGGATAGTCACGCTTGGAAATCGAGCTGAACATCAGTCGGCCCATGCCCGGCCATGCGAAAACCGTTTCGATTAAGACGGAACCCGAAAGCAAAAACGCCAGCGACATGCCCAAAACCGTCACGGTCGGCAGAATCGCGTTGCGCAGAACATACTTGTTGAAGATCCGGCTTTCCTTCATGCCGGTCGCCTTGAACGTCGTGATGAAATCTTCCGACATCACCTGTAAGACGGAAGAACGCGCGATTCGGAAGTAATACGGCGTCTGCGTCAGCACCATCGTCGTAATCGGCAGCACCAGATGGCGGCAGACGTCGGCGAAGTACGCAAACCCCTTATAATTGGCTCTCAGGTTCACCATGCCCGAGGTCGGGAACCATTTCAGCGTCGAAGCGAAGATCAGAATCATCATTAACCCCAGCCAGAATCCCGGCGTCGCGTCGAACACATACGAGATACTGCACACGAACTGGTCAAACTTGGACCCGTTCTTTCGCGCAGCGTAGATTCCTATCAATGTACCAATGGTGACGGACAGCAGCACCGCGGTTAACGACAGCGCCAGTGTCGGGCCGATCTTCTCGCCGATCAGTTTAATGACGGATTCGTCGCTGATGTAAGAATACCCCAAGTCCCCCTTCGCTACATTGCCAAGAAACATGACGAACTGCTCCGGAATGGATTTGTCCAGGCCATATTTTTGCTGCAGTGCTTCGATCATCTCTTCGTTTGGATTATCCGTGCCCGCCATAATGCGGATCGGATCGCCCGGAGCCAGACGGATCAACGTAAAGTTGAAGCAGACTGACAACAGGACAACGAGAAGACCACTCAATGCACGTTTTCCAATATAACGTTTCATTTCAAGATTTCCTCCTTTTACCTAAAAATCTTTTTCCTCTGTCCTCTCAAACGGGAAAATAAAAATGTAAAATTTTCATAATTTTACATTCAATGAAACATAATTTCATTGCTTTCTATTATACACGAAAATCCGTCAAATGGAATAACCTGAAAAGAATTTTCCCGTTTTTTTTACCATTTTGCGCCGTTTTTCTTATTTTTTACATTCGTTTTCAGAAAGCGCTTGTAAACGGAACTTGTTCAAATTTGCCGCCGGATATCTCCTTTTTCAGCCCCTGAAATAAGCCGGGCGCGCCTTGTTCAGCGCGCCTGCCAGTACGCGATCCGGGCTTTCAGCAGCGCGATCATCGCCGCGCAGTCGCCGTCAAAGCCCGTCTTTCCCAAATCAATATTCGGTTTGGTCGCCCCATGAAAATCACTGCCGAAAGTTTCGGCCAGTCCCCATTTCCGGCAGAATTCATGATAAAACCGCCGGCCTTTCTCATCATGGTAAGAACTGTAAACTTCAAAGCCGTCCGCTCCGCCTTCGCGCAGTTCTTCCGCCGCCGCGGCGTCCAGCTTCAGATTCTGCATCGGATGAGCGACGATCAGCGCTCCGCCGCAGCGATGCACATAATCCACAACCTGCCGCCAGTCCGGCAGCCGCATTTCGGCATAGCCCCAACACCCCACCGCCAGCTGATCCCAATAGAAGTTGGCGATCGGATTGGCGCTGCGTGCGCCTGTCTGATATGGCTTCAGATCAGGATGAGCCTGAGTTTCAAGCAGCTCCTGCGTAATTTCAACGTTGGTATACGGCCGGCCGTGCGCCCGTGCGATGATCGCCGCTTCGTTTAGCTTCAAGCCGTAATGCTCCTCGATCAATGCCAGCCGCTGACGTCCGGTGCGCCGCAGCTCTTCGATGTAATGATTCTTTAAGCGCGTGAAGCCGGGATCACGCAGATCGCAGCCGTAACCTAACAAATGTACGATATTGCGGCCGAAGAAGCAGTCGATTTCAATGCCCCGCAGCGTTTCGATCCCCGTTTCCTGCGCCTTGGCCTCCAGCTTCAGCGCGCCGTCGATCTCATTATGGTCGCTGATCGCGATCAGGTCCAGATGCTTTTCCCGCGCCAGGCGCAGGATCGTTTCCACGGATTCCGTGGCGTCAAAACTGGCTGAACAGTGGATGTGCAGATCTGCTTTCATCGTTCATTCCTCCTTTGAAAGTGGTATAATATCCCAAGAAAAGAGGGATAGTATGCTGCAGCTTTATGAAACCATTCTTCATCAATGTCAAGACCAATGCGAGCTTTTAATCGTCTCCAAGCATCGCTCCATCGCCCAGATCCAGGCTTATTACGATTGCGGCGCGCGCGATTTCGGGGAAAACCGGGCACAGGAGCTGCTGCAGAAGGCGCCGCAGCTGCCATCCGATATCCGCTGGAATTTTATCGGCCACCTGCAGCGCAACAAGGTCCGCGCCGTTTTGCCTTATCTGCACCGTGTCTGTTCGCTGGATTCGCTGGAGCTGGCGGCCGTGCTGGACAAGGAAGCCGCCCGCCTCAGCCGGACAATCGGCGTGCTGAGTGAATTCAATCTGGCCCAGGAGACGACCAAAACCGGATTGGCAGCCGCCCAGGCCGACGCTTTCTTTGAAGCACTCAGCCAGTTTGAACATCTGATTCCCGAAGGGATCATGGTGATGGGGCCGCATGTGGAGGATGAAGCCGCCATTGCCGCCGTCTTCCGTCAGGCCCGCGCCTTATTTGATCGGCTGAAAAAGAACTACGGCGGCCCGCAGTTTACGATCTGTTCGATGGGGATGAGTCACGATTACCCGATCGCCCTGCGCGAAGGCTCCACGCAGCTGCGCCTGGGGACGATTCTGTTCGAAGATTAAGCCTTCGTACATCCCCGGGGCTGCGCTTTTCGTTTTTAGTGGGAACAACGGCAGCGGATCAATCAAAAAACGCCCAGCCGCAGTACACATAAACCATATAGATAACAAACCCCTGGATCCCCAGAAAGTTGAAAATGGATTTCAGCTGCGGGAAGACGATATAGCCCAGATCCCATAACACGAAAAACATCAGAAAGAACGAGATGACGAGTTTTTTAAACCATGACTCATCTCGTCTTTTTTTATGGATATGCAAACTCAGGCCGAATGCGAACAAACTGATTGCGATCGCGATCGTCACCAGCGTCGAACGGATCGAAACCGGCAGATACATATTGAACAGCCGCACGATCAGGCCGCTGACGATCATGATCAGAAAGGGAATGCCATATCTTCTGGCAAAGCTCATAAACTCACTCCTAACTTAACGTCCTCTATTATACATGACTTCGACGGAATCTGACAAAGAAAACTTCCCGGGTTCTTCGCCTGGACAGCGCGGCCGGGCCGCTCATACCCTGACGATAGAGGAGGAGTGTTATGGCCCATCTGATCTTTTTAAGCCTGTTGGTCAGTCTGGACGGTTTTTTCAGCGGATTCACCTTCCGGCTGAAAAAAATCCGCATCTGTCTGCCGCAGCTGCTTTTCATCTCGCTTTGCCCGCTGGTGATCGTCAGTGCGGTGATGTTGTCCGCGCGGCGAATGACGGCCGCCATTCCCCCGGGCGCCGCCCGGGGATTAGGCTTTGTGTTGTTTTTCTGTCTGGCTTACCTGTCGTTTGCAGAGGCGTTAAAAAAACGCAGATCCGGTTCACCCACGCTGATCACGATGATCAACGACCCGGCCAGCTCCGATCTGGATCACAACCAGCGTCTGAGCAGCCGCGAAGCGTTGTTATTGGGGTTGGCGTTAAGTCTGGACAACGCCGTGCTGGGATTCAGCTTCGCTCTGGATGGAGCGCCGGTGGGCTCGACAGCGCTGTGTTTTGCGCTTGTGAATTTCCTGTTGGTCATGGCCGGCAATCTCTGCCCGGTGCTGCCGTTTGTCCGCCGAATTGAAAAAGGCAGTGAATACCTGCCTTCGCTGCTGTTTCTGCTTTTGGCCTTCAGCCGGCTGCTTTGACGAACTTTTCGATCTGATCCAGCGCCCAGTTCAGCGTTTCCCACTCGCCGCCGACCGATATCCGCACATGACCTGCTCCGCGCCTGCCGAACAGCGTTCCCGGCAAGACGGCGACGCCGGCCTGTTCCGCCAACGCAAGCGCAAATTGTTCGCTGGTCAAACCGGTTGAGACGATCGACGGAAAGCAGTAAAAGCTGCCTTCCGGACAAAGACAGGATAAACCGATTTCATTCAGCCGCCGCCAGGCGTGTTCGCATTGTTTTTCAACAGTCTGCCGCCAGGGTGCTGCCGACAGCGTCAGCGCGGTGCAGCCGGCCTTCTGCACAAATCCAGCCACGCCCGAGACCAGCGCCTGATGTGTTTTCAGCAGCGCCGGATTCCAGCGCCGGGGAGCGCTGATCCAGCCCAGCCGCCAGCCGGTCATCGCATACGTCTTGGAAAAGCTGCCGACGAAGATCACGCGGTGACGGGCAGACCGCAACACCTTGAAATTCAGCGGTTTCCAGCTTAACTGTTCGTAAGCCGCGTCCAGGATCAGCGCCAGATCAAACTTTTCCGCCAGGGCCGCCAGATGCTCTAACGCGTCGGCAGATAAAATCTGACCGGTCGGATTATTCGGACTGGCGGCGATAATCGCCCGGGTCCGCGCGCTGACCGCACGTTCCATCGCCGCAAACTCCGGCTGAAATTGATCGTCGGTCAAACAGAACACCGGTACGGCAGACGCCAGTGCGATCGCGCTGAGCGTGCCGGGATAGCCGGGATCCATCACCAGCACCTCGTCGCCGGGATTCAATAACGCCAGGCAGCAGACTGCCAGCGCCTCCTGTGCCCCATTGGTGATCAGAATCTGTTCCGGATGAAACGTCCAGCCGCGCAAAGCTCGTTCGCGCTCTGCCAGTTGTTGTAGCAGCGGGGCCAGTCCGGCGGCTGGGGGATAGTGCGTCAGGCCCTGCCGCAGCGCTTCCGACGCGGCTTCCGCGATCCTCAAATCCGTGTTCTGCGCCGGCTCGCCCAGCGTCAGCTGCGCCCGCGCACCGGACTCATGCAGCCGCGCAGTCCAGGTCCGGATCGGACTGACCGGCATTTTTCGTACTTCTTCATGAATTCGCATAATTGCCTCCTTTCTTTTCATTGTATGAAAGGTTCTTTTCAATTCTGTGCAATTCAGTTATAATCAAGACATTAATCAAGGAAAGAAGATGATCCCGATGTCTTTTATGAAACAATCCGCCGATCTGCAGCCGATTGAAGATACCGTCTTCGCCGTCGTCTCAATGGCGAAGCAGGATATCGCCGAACATGGCGCAGAGGCCGTCGTCGACGCGACGATCGGCTCCCTTTACGATGAACAGGGCAGACTTGTCGCCTACCAGAATGTCTTCGATCACTACAACGCGATCGCCAAGGAAGTCAAAGCGGCTTACGCCGCCAGCTTCACCGGCAATCCTGGCTACCGGACTCAGGTCAGAAACTGGGTGCTGCAGGATCAGCCGATCAAATTAAACGCCTCCGTCATCGCTACCCCGGGCGGCACCGGCGCCGTCAACATGACGATGATCAATGTTCTGGAAGCGGGACAAACCGTCGTCCTGCCGGAAATCTGCTGGGGATCGTACAACTTGATGGCCGCCCAGGCCCGGCTGAAGACCGCTTCCTACGCGATGTTTGACGGCGATCACTTCAACTTCGCTTCGTTTGAAAGCGTCTGCCGCCAGGTGATGAGCGAGCAGGGACGGCTGCTGGCCGTGATCAATGATCCATGCCACAACCCGACCGGCTATTCCATGAGTCTGACGGAATGGCGGCAAATCGTCCACTTCCTCAACGAGCTGAGCAAACAGGGACCGTGCGTGATTCTCAACGATATCGCTTATATTGATTACAGCTATCAGGGCCTGCACAGCCGCGATTATCTGAGCTGCCTTAATGAAATAAATGAAAACGTGCTGGCCGTGATCGCGTTCAGCTGTTCCAAAACGCTGACCTCTTACGGCCTGCGCTGCGGGGCGGCATTAATTCTGGGACAAAACGCCCGGCGCGTGCGCGAAGCCGAGATCGTTTTCGAAAAGACCGCACGCGCCACATGGAGCAACATCCCCAACGCCGCGATGGAAAACTTCACCTGGATCACGACGGAAAACCGCGCTGGCTTCGAGGCAGAAAAACAGCGCTATGTCGATCTGCTGAAACAGCGCAGCCAGTGCTTCATCGAAGAAGCCGCCGCCTGCGGTCTGCTTTGTTATCCTTATAAAGAAGGTTTCTTTGTAACGCTGCAGATGAAGGATAACGCGCTGCGTGATCAATATCACCAGAAGCTGATCGACAATCATATCTACACCGTCAAGGTCAACAAAGGAATCCGCGTCGCACTCTGTTCGCTGAGTCTGTCGAAAGTGCAGGGACTGGCCGGGCGGATGAAAGCGATTCTGGATTCGCTGCAATAAAGTTCACATTTTCTTTGGATTCAAACAAACCCTGCCGAGACATTGGCAGGGTTTGCTTTACCCTTCGCTCAAACCGGCCCCCGCTTGACCCCTTTATTCGAATAAGCAACTTTTCTTTCATCATTTTTATTTTAAAAATAAAAATTTAAAAGAATAAATTAATTATTTTTATTTTATAATTCATAATTTTAATTGACAGTTTAATCGCTTTGTCATATTATGGAACTAACAAGAGGTGGACGTCATGAATGAAACGAAAACACTGAAGCTCTGGAATAAAAATTTTATCCTGCTGTGGCAGGGTACGCTGTTCTCCACGTTCGGCGATGTGCTTTACAGCATCTGCATCGGCTATTGGGTCTATGAGAAAACCGGATCCACCGCATTAATGGGTCTGCTGACAAGCATCTCCATGTTTGTTGCAATGATCCTGGGACCCTTCTGCGGTGCGATCATCGACCGCAGCCACCGCAAATGGATGATCGTCGGCACGGACCTGATCCGCGGCTTAACGATGATCGGACTGGGCCTGATCGCGATGAGCCAGCACTTGGAAGTCTGGATGGTGCTGGCTACAGCTTTCATCGCCGCCCTGTGCAACGCGTTTTTCACACCGGCTTCAATGACCGTCATGACCGATCTGGTGATGCCGAAGGATCTGGTCCGGGCGCAGTCGCTCTCCGGCGGCATGCGCTCGCTCGTCGCGATGGCCGGCAAAGGCTTGAGCGGAGCGATCATCGCGTTTCTCGGCGTTCCCTTCGTCATCCTGCTCAACGGGGTCTCCCTGTTGATCTCCGCGTTCACCGAATGCTTCATCGACGTGCCGCGGGCGCCCAAGACAGGCATGCCGATCAACCTGAAAACATTGTTTGCCGATTTGAAAGAGGGCGCCCAGTATGTGTTCAACGACCGCTGCTTCCGCCTGATCGTCATCATCGCGGTGTCCGCCAATTTCTTCGGCTCGGGCATGGGCGCCGTGTTCCTGCCGTTTTGTCTGGGCCGGGGGCTGGACGTCGTACAGTATGGCTATCTGATGTCGCTGCAGTCGATTTCCGCGCTGATCGGCACGATTTTCATGGGCACGCTGAATATCAAACCGGAGCTGCGGATCCGACTGATGTTGTTCGGTTTTCCGTTAAGTTCCCTGTTGTTTGCCGTCTGTTATTCGATGCAGACGTTCAACTCGCTGGCGTTCACCTTTCTGATCACCTATTTTGTCAGCGCTGTGGCCAACGCAATTCTCAATGCCGCGTTCATGTTGGTCATCCCGCGGGAAAAGCGGGCGATGATTTCCGGCTTTATCATGATGGCCTCCAGCGGTGGTCAGGCGTTATCCTCGCTGGCTTTCGGGTTCATCGCGGAATTCGTCGATCTGAGCGTACTGGGCACCGTTTCCAGCCTGATCTCGATTCTGCCGTTTATTCTGTTGTTTGTCTATCCGGAAATCAAGGAACGCTTCATCCAGGCGGAATTGAATCCGGAAGTCTGAAATCCCGCGGGTCCACAAAAAAACCACCGAATGGAATCCTGCTCTCTGCCCGCATGACAGAAGCTTGTTCCTGCGGTGGTTTTTCTTTTTTGTTTGAGAGAACTTGTTTCCTTTTCCGCCCAGACGCGTTTTGCCTTAACTCTCCTTCCGCCCGTAAATACTGGCGAACGGTTTTCTTAACGCCATATACAAGAATACGGAAACAAAGACGCAGATCACGGCGTTGAAGGCGGTAACACCGCCGGTCCAGGTCAGGATGATCGCCGCGGCTTCGGCATTGATCCCCAGAATAAACCGTTTGAACAAATAACCGATGATCGGATCAAAGACCACGTTGAAGCCCAGGCCTGCCGCCGCGCTGATCGCTGCGATTTGAGCCGCCTGTCTGGAATCTGCGGCCTGCGCCAGTCCCAGCTTCTGTCCGACTTTTCCGGAGAGATAGCCGATGCAGAATTTCAGGAAAAATGTCTTCGGTGCGGATGCGACATAGCGCGGATCCAGCAAGTCGGCAATCGACAAGCCGATCGCTCCGGCAACGCCCCCCTCGGCTGGTCCTAACAAAAAGGCCGACACCACCACGATCGCATTTGCGACGTGGATCGCGACTGAAGATCCGGCCGCCAATGGGATGTCGATCTTCAAATAGCTGAAAACAATGTAATTGATCGCCGCAAAGATAGCGATAAACGCCATCGTCCGCGTCCTTTTTTTCATTTCAAATCCCCCTTTTTGTTTCAGAATACCGCGTAGAAAATCCGCTTCCTACAGGATTCCCGAGGAAACCGGCGCCGCGGTCTTCCTTATTGTAATACAAAAAGAACGGCGGTGGAAAACTTTTTTATTATTTATTGAGGGGTTATACGACTGATTTTCCAAGCGTGAGCCCCCGGCCAGATTAACGCGGGACAGTTCGGCCAAGCCACAGGGAAAAAAGAGAAAAACCCGCGCCGATTCTCATGACCGGCCGGGTTTTCTCAGCAAACCGCTTACTTGTCAGAGTTTCCCTGCGGATGCAGTTCGTTTGCGATCTGTTGGGAACGAACCGCCCACACCTGCGCGTAGTTCTGACATTTCGCGCACAGATGTTCCGCGCTTTCCGGCGATTGCAAATCTGTCGAAACAGCGCCGCTTTGCTTGACCAGCCGAGGCAGGATTTCCGGATTTTCCAGCATCGGACATGGCCGCAGCATGTTTTCATTAAACGGCTGGTTGTGATAATAAGCCATAAACAAAGGGCTTTGCAGAGCTTTTAGCAACGTATGCTCGCGGATATTCACATTGGAATAATGGATGAACACACACGGATCGACATCGCCGTTGGCATTGATGTGCAGATAACGCCGGCCGCCGGCGATGCAGCCGCCGACATATTCGGCGTCGTTCTGGAAGTCGATCGTGAAGATGGGCTTCGTCTTGCGGAAGCCGCGGATCTGCTGAATCATCCAGGCCCGCTGGTCCGCAGAAGGCAATAACACCGGCGCCGCTTCATTGCCGACCGGCATGTAGTGGAAGAACCAGGCGAACAACGCGCCGTCCCGGATCATCTGATCGAAATACCGCTCGCTGCTGACATCCTGCACATTCGCGCTGGTATAACACGTCGATACGCCGAAGGGCAGCTTGTATTGCTTCAGCAGCGCCATCGCCGCGCGGACCTTCGCATAACACCCCGCGCCCCGGCGGCTGTCGTTGGCTTCTTCAAAGCCTTCCAGTGAAATCGCCGGTACAAAGTTCTTCACTTCCAGCATCGCTTCGCAAAACGCCTCGTCGATCAGTGTTCCATTGGTAAACGCCAGAAACTCGCAATCCGGATGCTTCCGGCAGAGCGTAAGCAGATCCGCTTTGCGCATCAGCGGTTCCCCGCCGGTATAGATATACATAAAGGTCCCCAGAGCTTTGCCCTGAGTGATGATGTTGTCAATTTCCGCCACGCTGAGATTCAGCTGATGGCCGTATTCCGCCGCCCAGCAGCCGGTGCAGCGCAGATTGCACGCCGAGGTCGGATCCAGCAGAATCGCCCACGGAACATTGCATTGATTTTCAGCCGAGGCTTCAATCTGACGGGCGCTGCCTCTGAGGGAGGCGTTGATAATGAAATTGGTGAAGAATGTTTTCCGGACGCCGGCGTCCAGATCATACAGCTTCAGCATCAGGTCATACCAATGATTCTTCTGTTCGATCACCTCGCGCACCGCCCGGCGCTGAGACGCGTACCAGTCCTCAGGGCAAACCTGATCCACCAGCTTCATCACCTTGGGAATATTGGCCTCCGGATCCCGTTCCAGATACGCCAACGCTGTTTTAACAGCGGTTTCCAAAGCAGCGGATTTCATTTTTTCGATCGTTTTCATAAATTAGCTTCTCCTTTTTCCACTGGTTTCATTATAGGAAAGCCAGAAAAAGAAACCCAGCGACAGATTTCGCCAGGTGTAAAACGATCAGACAATCAAGGCTGTTTGCCTGAATATTCAGATGGCAGCAGCGCGCCGTTTTCCGCCAGCGTGATCAGACTTCGCGCTTCCTCCTTGAGATCATAGCGCATATCGTGGTCCAGCCAGTCCAGCGTTACCCCCAAAAGCAGGCAGCGGTAAAAATGCAGCACAGTCTTCAGAGCTTCCGGTTCATATTTTCCATCCAGTCCCGCCTGACAGGCATAAGCGTCCAGCGTATTGCCGATCAGATCGGTCAGATGCTGCTGAAACAATTCGCGGCTGGCTGAATGATAAATATGCAGGGCCGCCTGCCGATACTTCTGACACCAGGCCAGCGCCTGATCCAGACTGTCCAGGAGCGAAAGCGTATCCCGCTGCTCGGGAAGCAAAGCCGCCGCCTGCTGGGCAAAGATTGCTTCCACCAAAGACGGGATATCCTCAAAATAATAATAGAACGTGTTTCGATTTAATCCGCAGCGTCCTACGATCTGCGCTACGGTGATCTTGTTCAGCGGTTTTTCCTGCGCCAGCGCCATAAAGTTATCCATGATCCATTGCCGGGTTCTGATCATTCCCATCACCTCGCCCGCATTATAGCACGATGCGAAAACCAAAAGAAATCCCCGGAACGACACAACCGGGGATTTGTTTAGATTCATAGTTTTCGGCTTACTGCTCGATCCAGACTTCAGAGAACTCGTTGGTCCCCAGCGTCGTGGACTTTTCAGTGGATAACGGATGGTTATGAATTGTCGCCTTGATCGGATAGCTGTAGATTTCATCGGTAACGATGACCATCGGCAGATCACGCTTCAGGATTTCCTGAATCTGCTTATACACTTCCCCTCGGGCCGCTTTATCCGACACGGCGATGCCCGCTTTCAACAATTCGTCAATTTCCGGATTGGCATATTTGGAGATGTTCAGCGAACCGTTGGAACCGATCCGGTTTTCAATCGCGTTGGCGTCCGGGCCCTGCGAACCGGAGTTCATCGCCATATCGAAGTTGTAATTATCCAGCACCTTGGTCTGGAAGTTGGCGATTTCTGAAATATTCAGCTTCACTTCGATGCCGATTTCTTTCAGCTGGGCCTGAATGACCGTCGCGGTATCCTTGAAGTTGCCGCTTTCAAACGTGTCCAGCGTGCAGGTGAAATAATAGCCGTTTTCGTCCTGGGTATAGCCGGCTTCCTCAATCAGCTTCCTTGCCGCTTCCCGATCCATCTCCGGAATCCGCGCGGTGTCGCTCATCGCCCAGTCAAAGACCGGCGTCATGTACGTTTCCGGGACGCTGCCGATGCCCTTGGCCGCCTTATCGAGAATTTCCTGACGATTTAACGCCATGTCAACCGCCTGACGAACGCGCACGTCCGCAAACGGACCTTCTTTCAGATTGAACGAGAGATAAACGCGGCCGGTGGCGACATATTGGTAAACGTTGTAATTCGGATCCTGCTTCAGCGCGGCGATTTCCGAAGACGGGGCTTTGCCGAGAATGTCGTCGACTTCGCCATTCTGCCATGCCTGGAACGCTGTCGATTCATCCGGAATAATCGAAACGATTAATTCGTCGATATACGGCGCGCCCTTGAAGTAATCCTCATTGCGCTCCATGCGGATCGCAACGCTCTTTTCATACGAAACAAACTTGAACGGACCGGTGCCGACGGGCTGGAAGTTGGCTGGATTGGTCGACCAATCGTACTCCGGCGTATCGTAGATATGCTTTGGCATGATGAAGGTTCCCAGCCAGCCGATCGTGGCGACAATCCCGGAATTCGGCTCGGAAAGATGGAATACGACGGTATTTGCATCCGGGCAGGTAATTTCGCTCAGCTGCTTGAAGCTGTTGGACTGATATCCTTCGGTACGGATCTTATCAAACGTCCACTTGACGTCCTCGGAGCTGAACGGCTCGCCGTCATGCCACTTCACACCTTCGTGAAGATGGAACGTCAGCGTCAGGCCATCTTCTGAAAATTCCCAGCTTTCCGCAAGATCACCGACTACTTCATTGGAAATCGTCTGCTTGACCAGCCGGTTGAAGATATTCTGATAGGCGACGACGCCCCAGTCGTCGACTTTCAAATCCGGATTGAAACTGTACGGATCGCCCGCTCCGCGGACGATGTAGGTTCCTCCGCTGACCGGTTCGTCCGACGCGGTGGCGGCAGGTGCGGCGCTGTTCTCTCCCTGAACAGCACAGGCTGTTAACATGACGGCGCAGACGCCGACGATAATTTTCTTTACCCAGTTTTTCATCATTAATTTTCTCCTTTTCTGAATTTCGCTTAACCCTGCAGTTCAGAAAAGCAGTGCTCCGGAAACTCCGGTTTGTCTCCCCAGTTTCACGCCCTCAAGCCCCCTTTAATCAAACACAAAAAATCCGCCTTCCAATTAGAAGACGGATGATCAATCCGTGGTACCACTCCTATTATCCTGTCTGTTAAAACAGGATCACTCTGCGGACATCGTCGCACTTGCGAGAATGTCTTCTTCTATAACGGGAATTCCCGGCTTCCCCTACTCGGCCATGCCTTTCAGTTCGCTGCTAACAGGGCAGTTGTCCCCGGTGTCCGTACTGCCTCGCACCTTCCGGCAGCTCTCTTAAACCCGACGTTCCAGTTTCTCATTTCCTGATCTATGCATTTGTGCTGATGGGATTAGTTTACCGCAGACCGAAAAACTTGTCAATTCTTTTTTCAGTATTTTCTGAAAATTAATTCTCCATGTTTGTTTTCTCTATTTCAGCTTTCAGAAAATCGCAGTCAGTTTCCACAGCGGAGATGAAAAGCTTTGATCTTGATCTGGATAAGTTAGCCGGCGGACGGCGTGGCGATCAGAAACATCAGATCCCGCTGATTCTCCATTCCCTGTTCTTCGAAGAAATCATACATCGTCCAGTTGTAATAAAAACGTTCCGCCCCATAGACGGTATAGCCATCCTGATTGTGATCTGTCGTGTCGTAAGGATCGGCGACGATCAGAACATCATCCTGCGTCGTTTCCGTTCCCATGTTGTCATAGCCGATCACCACCTGCCAGTGTCCGCCCCAGTCGTTCCAGGCGACCATCACCGGCGTGCCTTCCTTCAGCAGGGCTTCAAACCGTTCTAATGGAAAGGCCGCTTCCAGCTGATCAGCCGGATAATCCAGACTGCTTTCCAGATCGAAGCCGCCAACCTGATTAAAGATCGCGATCATGGATTCCATGTCGGTCGCTTCCGGGGTCAGGCCGTTGCTTCGCAGTTCTGCCAGTGTGCGCTCGGTCTGTTCGCCCAGCTGATCATAATAGTTGAAAACCAACAGCGCGGAAACCACCCCGCAGGACCACTCCGAAGTCTGCTGCATCGTCTGAAAATGTGGCAGAATCGTCAGCGTTTCCGTACTTTCGGCATTGTAAAAGTCAACCGTGGAAAAATAAGGTGAATCCGGATGATCGCCCTGCCGCTCAACCGCATCCGCGCCGGCTTCCGGATCCAGATCATCGCGGTAAGCCAGTTTCATCTGATCCGTAAAGTTGCCGCCTGAGCGAGTTGGGACGGAGTCCGCAGAAGCCAGAGGCGTCGGCGCGGCAGGCGCGGCGGAACAGCCCGCAATGAAAAGCAGTGCGCAAAGCACAGTCAATAATTTTTTCATAAAATGATACTTCCCCTTTCAAAATAGAAAAACAAAAACAGTTCTTTTCGTTTCTTCAATTTTCTTCCGGTGCGCTCCCTGCGCTTCAGGATAGAAAGACAAGACGATGGCTTTTGGCCGCTTGGTGATTGCGTGTCACAGAACTTTTTCAAAGCATTACGCTTTGGCATCAACAAGGGTAACCCTGTTTCAATTTCGGCATTTGACCCGGCTGTCCGAGGCCTGTTCTTCGTGGAACATCAGGTCATGCGGCCGGTCGTTTTCAACCGGCAATGACGTGGTACTCATCATTCAAAATCAACGGGCGTGATCGTCTGTTTTCCCATCCCTCCTTAACTTCAATCACGAAAAAATTATATCAAAAAAATTCGTCAGCGCAAGTATAAATTTAATAAAGTGATATCATTAGTTTAGCAACACTAAACTTTTGAACGATTTCTCTGGCTGAAGCCTGCATGATTGCGCAGCGGTGTTCTTCCTTAGGAGAAACGATCGGTTCCGGCTGCCTTCTGATCAAATGAAAACTGCCGCAAGATCCGGCAGCTTTCCTACTTCTCTATCAACTTCTCCATAAACCACGTCCGCAAAGCCAACTGGGAAATTCCACAATGGATCGTCCCATTCTTCAGCATCCGCAGCACTGTTTTTGAATCAAACCAGGCCGCTTCCTCAACTTCGGCCGGATCGATCGCAATGTCCTCCGATTCCGCGGTTCCCGCGTAAACGTAAACAAGCTGATCCGACATGCCATTGCTGGGATAAAATCGGCATAAGAGTCCTTTTGTTTGAACTTGAATTCCGGTTTCCTCCCCAACCTCACGGATTGCCGCAGATGCCGGGTTTTCGTCCGCCTCCACAGAACCGGCCGGGATTTCCCAACCTTCTTTGTCTATCGGATAACGCCAGCTGCGAATCAGAAGGATCTGACCGCGTGTGTTTTCCACCACCATGCCAGCCGAAGGCTGCGGATAATGCAGCACAGTATAGGACAGCTTTTGGCCGTCAGGATATTCCGCTTCATCCTGAAAAATCTGAATCCATGGATTTTTCAATACGCATCTTCGCTCTTTGCACGTCAATTTCATTCCCGATTATCCTTTTGTTTAATACAGCTCGATCTGAACGATCTTGCCCAGCTTCTTGAGATTTTCAGCCATCCGTTCAATCATCCGGATTTTTGCCCGCAGCGAGATCGTCGAATAGGCTAACTGGCGGTGCGCGGGATTATCGGAACGGCCGACCATGAACACGATTTTCGTGCAGTCCTGCAAAAACATTTTCGTCAGCAAGATCGCGCCGTCTTCCTGCTTCGTCAGCAGAAACTGCTCGTAAAACTGCGGCGACTGAGCGCATTCGTGCAGATATTCATTCGCTTTCTGCAGCGTCAGCACCCCTTCGGTCACTAAATCCAGCCCTTCGATATAGGCCATCGGCGGGACGTCGGAGGTTAAGGATAACAGGTTTTCAATCTGGATTTCCTTGCCGGTAATCCGTGAAACAATGTTGGACGTCGTCCCGCCGCAGCAGATTTTCTTCCCCGTAGCGCTTAATAAACGACCGACCACCTTGCGGTCATCCTCCGGATGTTCCGGCGGTCCGACCATCACGCGGGCCTCCGTAGCCGGCACGATCTTGGCCGTGGCTACGGTTGAATCATCGCCTGGCTGGCCCTGATACAGATCGTTGACGCAGGCCAGTAAAATCCGCGTCACCTCGCGTGCCGGATCAGTCGAGCGGCAATATTCCGTCAGATGTTTTTCCACATCGGCGTGATCCCAGCCAAAGTTCAAAAATGTGCCGACGCCGGCGTGGATAATCCCGTCGGAAAACACGACGATGAAATCGTTCGGCTCTACCTGAAAGCTGCTTTCCCGGATTCGCCGCTGCCCGATCACCCGCGTTGTCCGCGGCAATTCAATACACATTCCCCGGCGCATGATCACGGCGGCCGGATTATCAAATTCGATCAGATGCGCCATCCCGTCGTAGTAAATCTGAACGATGGTGAATGTGGAGTATGCGATGCCGCGCTCCTGACATTGCGGCAGCGTCGCAGTGATCGTATCGACCGCTTCCTGCAGCGTCGCACCCTCTGCCATCATCTCGCAGATGATCGTGCTGGTCAGTGTGGAAAGGATGTTCGCTTTCACCCCGCTGCCCAACCCGTCGGCCAAAACCAGAATGCAGAACTGATCGCAATAGCGGATCGCCACCTTATCGCCGCACAGTTCCTCATTCTTTTTGATCAGCGAAGAAAACGACGTTTCCACATGGATTTTTTCTTCAATCATCTTCATCCATCGCTTTCATCAGCCGCGTTAAGGCAACCTTGGACTTCGCCGTCGTTTCACCTAACAGGCTGGCGATTTCCTGAACGACGCGCATCTGATCGTCGATGACGGTCTGCGCAACCTCCGCCGTCTTCATCTGCATCTGGCGGATGACTTTCTCCTTGGTTTCCTCCACCGTCAAATCCATTAAAATCAGGATGACATAGCGGTGGTCCTCAATCGAGATCATCGCGTGGTTTAAGATTTTATGATATTGCGGATATTCGCAGCGGTAATACTGGACGCCGACAAAATCCTGAAGCAGCTCATGCAGCCCCTGATCCGGCAGAATCGACTCGACCGGCATGCCGATCGGATCAATTTCCTGCAAATTCATCATATTCAGCGCCGCCGGATTGATCTCGCGCACGCAGTTATGCTCATCCAGCACGAGAATTCCATTCGGTGTGTTCTCGATGATCAGATTGGAAATCGACTGGGCGTGCTCGAGTGCGTAGGGCAGACAGAGCTTCGGATCCGCTTTGCCCTCCAGCACTGCGATCGCTTTGGCGCGGCAGCTTTCGTAACCGCAGGCGCCGCAGTCCAGCTCCTTTTCCCGCGTCGTCTTGCCCATCAAAAACAACATGTCCTTAATTTCTTCTTCGGTATGCGTGTTCCGCTCGATTGGATCGGCCTGCCACTTCGCGCGCAGATTGGCGGGCAGCTGGGCCAGGCGCACCTGATCCTGCGGATCCATGTTGCGCCGGATCGCGCTGCGCGCTCTCCATTCGCTGTGATCGACATGGCATAACAGCGGACCGCCCAGACAGGACTGTTCGCAAGCCGACAGTTCGAAGAAATAGCCTTCCATGTGTCCCTGAGCGATCGACTTCAGCGCATCCCGGACGCGGTCCATGCCTTCCGCACTGACCCGCTCGTACACTTCGTCCGAACTGCTTAAGGTGCGGATCACCCCGCCGGGGGTCGGATACATTCGTACGGTGCTGGCTTTCAGACTTTCCCATCGGACTTCCGATTGTTCCTCATCCTCGTTTACAGGTTCGTCTTTCAGCCAGACAGAAAGATCCGGCATCGTTAACACCGCGTCGATGGCCCCCGCAAAGCGCGGATCGGCAGCTTCCTTCTGCTTCGCGATGCACGGCGTCAAAAACACCGTCTTCACACCCGGATAACGCTCTTTCAAATCATAGCCATGCGCGATCATCGGCGACACAACCGGCGCCAGCTGATCGACAAGTTCCGGAAAATTTTTCTCAACATAGGTGACGACGGCCGGACAGCACGTCGACAGAATGTTTTTCATCTGATGTTCCTCGATCAGCTTCATGTAAGCCTGAGAAACCAGCCGGGCGCCGACCGCCGTTTCCTCGATCACCTGAAACCCGATCGCTTTCAGCTGCCGTTTCAGCCGCGGATAGTCCGGCCAGACCGACGCAAAGGACGGTGCGATGCTTAAGGCCAGCGGCTGACCCTGAGCGATCCACTGACGGACCTGATCGACGTCGCTGTGAACCTTTTTTGCGCTGTGCGGACAGATCGCGTAGCATTTGCCGCACAGAATACACTCGTCTTCAAGAATTGTAGGCTGATGATTCTGATACGTCATCGCCTTGGTGGGACAGACGCGCACACAGCGCAGACAGTTGCGGCAGTTCGCCTCGGACAGCTGGATGTAGCTCATGCCAGGGCCGCCGTAATTTCCCGCTCGAGCACTTCTCTGACATTATGCAGACCGACGCCCAGCAGCTGCTTGCCGTTAACGCGCAGTCCCAGGCCCTGTGTGCAGACCTGCATGCAGAAAGCCCCCTTCACATTGACCTGATCTTCCCAGCCTTTTTCTTTGATTAACTCCTGCAGAATTGTGACGACTTCATTGCTGCCCTTGACGTAACAGGCGCTTCCAATACAAACTTCAACAGTGACCATGTCGCTTCTCCTTTTCGCTTATTTTCGATGCATCGGCACGCCGGTAAAATCAAAGCTTTCCAGCGATTCCTCAATCGTTTTCTGTTGGCCGTTATTTTCTTTCGCCATCCGGCCTTTCGCCACCATCGGCGGCTCGATGACCGCCGGCCCGGCGATGCAGCCGCCCGGACAGGCCATGCCTTCCAGAATGTTGCCGGTAAACTTGCCGAACTTCATTAACGTCAGCTGCTTCTTGCATTCCATGCAGCCGTCGGCGTACACGCTCACCGGCGCGGCCATTGCTTTTTCCTTTGCGACCTGCGCGACCGCTTTGCCAACACCGCCGCCCTGAGCGAAGTTGCGGCCGAAGATCGACGGATAGTCTTCCTCTTTCGCCTCTACTTCCGAAGGATCAATGTGTTTGGCGATCATCATCGCCGCGATTTCCTCAAAGGTCAGCACGTAATCAACGGCGGTGAAGGATTCCATCGCTTCCTGCTTTTTCGCCAGACATGGGCCGATAAAGATCACGCCGTGATCCGGATGGTCTTTTTTCAGCTTGCGGGCCAGCGCCATCATCGGTGAAACGACGGTCGACATATTGTTTTCGTAAATCTGCGGGAAGTGCATCTTTGCGAGGTTGACAAAAGCCGGACAGCAGGAGGTCGTCATCGGCACGCCGGCTTCCATCTTTTCCGCCAGCTCGGCCTGTTCCTCCCACGCGACGGCGTCCGCGCCCAGCGCGACCTCGTAGACTTTTTCAAACCCCAGCAGTTCAATGCTTTTCTTGATCTGCGGCAGGGTGGCGTTGTCAAACTGCCCCTGAATCGCCGGAGCGACGATCGCAAACATCGGCGTTCCCATTTTCAACAGGCTGACGACCGGCACGATCCATGACATATCCTCAATCGCGCCAAACGGGCAGGCGGCCTGACAGGCGCCGCAGTTGATGCATTTGGTTTCGTCGATCTGAGCGATCCCATTTTCATCCCAGCGGATTGCGTCGACCGGGCAGTGCTGGGAACACGGCCGCTCGGTGACGACGATCGCGTTGTATGGACAGCTGCGGGCGCAGGCGCCGCACTCCTTGCATTTTGTATAATCGATCTGGGCGCGGTGCAGCCCCATGCTGATGGCATCGAACTTACACGAAGCCAGACAGGCTTTCGCCATGCACTTGCGGCAGTTGTCGGTGATCTGAATCTTGCGGATCGTGCAGCCGTCGCACGCCGCGTCGATCACCTGAACGATCTGACGCGGATTGTATGCCGCAGCTTCATCCGCCATTTTCCCGCACGCCAGGCGCGTGCGCTGCCGCAGGATTTCTCTTTCCTTATACACGCAGCAGCGGAATTCCGCCTTGCGCCCCGGGATCAGTTTGCGGCTGATCGCGGCCGCGCTGTCGTCCGTCAATTTTCCTTCATAAGCCAGCTGTGAAATTTCCTTGAGCACGTCGAACTTGAACTGACGTGCTTCGTGATTGAACATGGACATTGTTTTCTCCTCCATTGCTAACAAATTCACATTACCATAGATAGCGCTGATTTTCAATTCTGAAAACCTACTTTTATTATCGCATATTCCGCAAGTGCTTTCAAAATAATTGTAAGCTTGTTTAACAATCGTTAAACTTACTATTTCCTGGGAAATTCAAGGCTGAAAAACAACCTTTTAACGGCGCTGTTCCTCAAAACTCTCGTTCCGGCTTCCTGCTGCCGCCATTCTGCTGAAACAGAGACCTAAGAAACAAAACCGGCTTATTTCCCGATGCTCGTTATCAAGGAATTCAAAGCACGAAAAAAGAACCCGCATTTTTTGCAGGTTCTTCATCTATGTTATTGATTCTATTTATACCGATGAACCGCAGCGGCTGTTTTCCAACATTTCCGCAACTCTCTCTATGACATCAATTCGATTCCACTGCTGAAACCAAACCGTTCTCATTTCTTCCTCGCGTTTACCCTTAATCCTCACAAAATGGCTGTTTATCTGTTCGATGGCTGTTTTGTAAATTTTCAGCAAAATGGGAAGTTGTAAGAAGCATCACACGGATCTGCGATTCATCGCGCAACGCCGGCGTTTAGCGGCGGTATCCTCTCTGTCCAGGTTCCATTTACTTTAACCTCCTTAGAATAAACGTTCCGTTTATTCTGAAAGCTTCGCTCCTCTTACTTTATCAGCCTTAATGGATTCATTGAGAAACTAGGTTCTCTCCTTAACGGACTCAACCGTTCTGATCGGCTGTCTGAGGGATCAGCTTCCTCTGTTTGAAGATCTCATTCCTTATCTTCGACTTTATTATAAACAGAGTTTTCAAAAAAGTAAGCCCTTTCATTCAAATTTTTTTCGTGCTATAATAAAAATGTTGAGGGTTGCCGTTTCAGGACAACCCTTTTTTACTGTATTCCGCGTTCTGATCTTCCTCTTTTTCCCATTGCAGCTCCATGCCGCCCTGCGACCACAGGCTTTCATGAACCTTCACGCCATGATGCAGCAGCGTCACATGCGCCCGGCCGCTGAGACTTTCCTGAATCCGGCCCTGCATCCGCCCGTTGTGCGGCGAAGCCAGCGAACAGGCCGGACCGCATTCCAGACGGATCCGGATCTGCCAGCCGCCCTGATGAAACCGCAGTTTGGCCCACCCGGAACCCTCTTTAAACTGACGGCAGCGCAGCGATTCCAGGCGGCAGCCGGTATAGGTCGCAAAGCGATGCAGCTGATCGCGCAGTTTGACGACAAGCAGACAACCATTAAATGTCAGCGGTCCTAACGGAATACTGGCCAGCGACAGGAAGAAGCACGAATCCGGTACGCCGCACTGGTTGGACTGAAACCACAGATAGCGCTGGGGAAACGAAGTGCCGCGGTCCTTTTCCAGATAACCCACGCCGGTTACGGGAAGCGAACGTCCGTTGGCGATGACAACGCCTTCCATGCGGTGATGCAGGCTGATCACGCCATGCACGCATTCCATATTTTTCAAATACGCGAACGGTCCCATGATCGTCGGGGCGTACCGGGAAAACGGCAGCGGCGTCAAGCCGCTTAAACGAAGCCGGACTTTCAGCTTTGGCAGATCGAGCTTCACGCGCGTCAGCGAAAATTCGTTGCTTCCCAGCGTCAGATGAAACGGCGACTGCCGCACTACCGCGTCCTGCCAGCCAAATTCCGCCCATTGTGATTGATTCGTCAACGTATCCGTCGTCTGAATAAAAAACGGCGCGGCTGAATGCTGCGGGCTGAAACCGACGATCACCGCCAGCGAACAACGCGGGTCGCACAGCCGGAAATACCAGCCTTCAAAATAATCTTTCTTTTCGCCAAGGGAATGCAGTCCCATTTCTTCTCTGCGGATCTGTGCTGCACGCATCCAATCACCTGCTTTCCCTTGCAGTATTTCCCACACGCAGCCACCTTAATCCTCAAAAATTCAGAAAATGAAAGACAACGGGATAATCTTGTACAAAAGAAAAGACGGAAAACATTCCGTCTGGGTTTGATCTAGGGCAGAATCGTGCCGATAAGCGGTTCCAGCTGCCTCGCCATCATCGGCCTGGCAAAATAAAAGCCCTGATACAGCGTGATCGGATAAGCTTTTAACAGCTTCAGGATGCGGGCGTTTTCCACCCCTTCAGCCACCAGTCTGATTTCCAGCTTGCAGCACAGCGACACGACGCTTTCGATAATCGCCAGATCCACCTGATTTTGTTCGCTCAAATCCCGGATAAACGATTGATCGATCTTCACGGAATCGGCCGGCAGGTTGCGGATCAGCAGCAGCGTGGAATACGCGATGCCGAAATCGTCGAGCGACAGATTGAAGCCGAACGCCCGCAAGCGGGCAAATTCCTGCGCCAGTCCTTCAAAGTCCTCGACCTGACAGCTTTCCGTCAGCTCAATCGCAATCTGACGCGGGTTGATTTCCAACCGCCAGGCTTCCGCGATCAGAAAATCGGCAAACCCTGGATCCTTAAACTGCAAATAGGAAACGTTAAACCCGGTGATAAAATCCGGACTTTTGCGCTGCCAGGAGCGCGCCTGGGCGAACACCTGACGGACGATCCAGCGGCCGACCGGAAGAATTTCCCCGGTGTTTTCCAACAGCCGGATCATTTCCCCGACGTCGGGATCGGCATTCCACCTTAACAGCGCTTCGCAGCAGACCACGCGGTGATCCTGATCGACTAACGGTTGATAAACCATTGAAAAGCCCTCGCACGCATGATTGACAGAGCGCGCCAGCATTTGCTTCAAACCACTTATCCGGCGGTATTCGGACGAAACCTCAAGGCTGAAAAAGACCAGCTGAGAACGCCGGTGTGCCTTGCCATGGGCCAGAGAATGTTCCAGCTTGCTGATGAGCGCCTCCTGCGTCGTTCCATCCTGCGGCACGCAGACAGCGCCGCCGGTGATTTCCAGACTGACCTGCCGGCTGCCCAGCTCTTTTGCCGCCTGCCTCAGCGCTTCAAACACGCTGCCCGCCTGATTGCGGCTGCCATCGGGAATCAAAACGGCGAATTCATCGCCTTCAAACCGGTACAGCGTCGCCGCCATCGGGCAGACCTGACGCAGCTTTACGGCGAAATCTGCAAGAATTTCATCGCCTCCGCGATATCCATAATTGTTGATGACTTCGCGGAAACCGTCGAAGCCGACGACCATCGCCACGCCTTTGATATCTGTAAAGTCCAGTTCGGCAAACTCCCGCATCGTCGGCAGACCGGTCAGCGGATCGATTTTATTGCGCGCGTCCAGGCGCGTCATCATTCCGGCGAACAACCACGGTTCGCCCTGTTCGTTTTTCATCATCGTGCCGCGGCATTCCAGCCACACATAATCGCCGCTCTGGCTGAGCGCCCGGTATTCACAGCTGTGGTGCATCTTGACGCCGGAAAAAACGTCTGCGATGTCCTTCAGGTATCGGCCGCGATCTTCCGGATGGATTTTCGCCTTCCACAGCTCAGCGGCGTTTTCCATATATTCGCCCGGCAGGCCGAAAAAGGTCACGGCATTTTTCGACCAGTGAGACAAATCCCGTTTGACGTCGCAGACATAGATATAAACCTGTTCAGAAGCTTCGGAAAAAGCTGTAAACAGAGCGTTGTCCAAAATCGTAGGCATTCCGCTTTCCCCTTTCGTATCCTTTTCTATTTTAGGGAATTCCTGCCAAATTTCAAATTGATTACCTAAACGGATCGTTTTCCGACTTAAATCAGCGTCAAATACAGCCCAGATGCGCTAACGCCCGGGCGATGCCGTCCTGATCGGACGAAGTCGTCACATAGTCGGCCAGCGCTTTGACTTCATCCACGGCGTTGCCCATCGCCACTGCCGTGCCGGCCAGCTTCAACATTTCAACATCGTTGTAATTATCGCCAAACGCCGCGACTTCTTCAGGCGCAATTTTCAACTGATCGATCAGCTCCCGCAAACCGACCGCCTTGTTCATGCCGCGGCTCACGACGTCGTAGCCGTCGGCGGAATAGCGCAGAAACGCCAACTCTGAATCGGCATGGAAGACTTCATCCACCGCCTCAGGCTCGGCATGCACGCTCGCGCTTTGCGGCAAAGCGCTCAGATGCCGGTCTTGCGTGGGACAGTCGATAAACGGTTCCGGTCCAATATCCGATTCTTTCTGCGGCTGCAGCCAGTCGATCTTCTCCGGATGTTGATAAATATAACAATGGTCAAGAAACTTCCAGGCCAGCCCCGCCTGATGAGAACGGCAGAACGCGTTGACGCGCTCCACCTGTCCCCGCGATAAATCATGATGCGCCAGAATCCGTCCCTGACCGTCGGCGACCACCGCGCCGTTGACCGCCAAAATGTAATCGGGGTTCAAGGCGTTAAGCGCCGCGCCCAATCCGTAATGCGTCCGTCCGGTCGCAATCACAAAAATCAGGCCGTTCTGCTTTGCCTGTGCGATCGCTTCCCGACATGAGCGCGGTATTTCATGGCGGTTTAAATCATACAACGTCCCGTCGACGTCAAAGACCAACAGTTTTATCATCGAATCATCACTCCTGGCCTTATTGTACCAGAATTCACTCATCCCGGGCGCGTTTTTCCCTTTCACAGCTCAGAAAAAAACATTTTCCCGCAGGTTTGCGCCTGCTTTGGGAAAATGTTTTGTCAGTGCCAATCCGCCGGCTTCAAGCTTCATCCTTCGCACAACACAGCGCGGCATAGTCCTCCTCCGGCACCGGCCGGGAGAAATAATAGCCCTGGATGTAGCGCGTGTTAATGGATTTCAGGAAATCAACCTGGGCCTGTGTTTCCACACCTTCGACGATCACCGGGATGTTCAGGGAATGGGATAAATTGACGATCGACGCGATCACCGCGCCGCTGCGCTGGGCATTGTTTTCATCAGAGCTGATAAAGCCCATATCCAGCTTGATGATATCCACCGGCGCATCCTTGAACATGTTCAGCGAGGAATAGCCGGCCCCGAAATCGTCCATCAGCACGGTAAAGCCGGCCTGCTGAAGCTGCCGGATCACCGCGTAAATTTGTTCGGTATCCTCAGCGCAGGCAGTCTCCGTAATCTCCAGCTGCAAATCTGCGGGCTTCAATTCATATTTTGCGATCAGATCAAGAAACAGAGCGACCAGATTGGTGCGGTAGAAGTTATACTTCGAGACGTTGACCGATATCGGCAGAACCTGCGCATGGAGATGGCGCTGCCGCTGCAGAAACTGGCACGTCTTTTCCCAGATATAATAGTCCAGCTTCATGATCAGGCCGTTTTCTTCCAGGACGCTGACAAACTGCCCCGGCCCTAACAAACCGCGGGTCGGATGCCGCCAGCGGGCCAGCGCTTCGCCGCCGATCACGCGGCGGGCGATGATATCGTATTTCGCCTGGATATAAATGATCATCTCCCCGCGCTCCATCGCCCCCTCGATTTCATCCAGAACCTGCTGCTCGCGGATGATCCGCTGGCGCTGCTGATCCGTGTAGAAGCCAACCTCGCTGAACATCGGATCGATCCGGTTTTTAGCCGCCAGGGCAGCGCGGTCCTGCATCAGCTTCATCGGCAGCGAGCGATCGGTGATCGGATACACGCCGTATTCCAGAGACAGATTCAGATCGCTGGGATAGTCGCTGAGAATCTCCTCACGGCCATTGGCCTGATACGCTTCGCAGGACGTCATCAACATGAAATGATCCGCCGTAATCCGGCACGCCAGCGAGCCGGGATAGCGCCGGCAATAATTCTGCAGCCGGCTGCCGATATGACTTAACAGCTGATCGGCCTGTTCCACCCCGAGCAGTTCGTTGACGATCTTGAAGCGCCGGATGTTGATGTAGATCAGGTAGTAGGGCTGCGGATCCTGCATCAGCAGGGCCCGGGCTTTCTCCGTGAACGTATCCTCGTTGTACAAACCGCTGATCCGGTCCATTTCCGCCTTGTGTCTGAACATTTCCGTGCGCCGCCGCTGGATTTGTTCCTCGGTCTGCTTGCGGCTGCGGTAAAGCAGCAGCGTGACGCCCAGAATCAACGCCAGAGCCAGCGAGGCGACAAGATAGCGGTTGGCTTTCAGCCAGTCCGTCCATGAGGGTTTATAGTGCAGGCCGAGGGTGGAATCATAAATGATCTGATTGATTTCTTTCTGCGACAAACAGGCGATCGTCTTGTTCAAGATTGTCATCAGCAGTGGATCGAGATCGACGCTGGCGGCGAAACAGGGCTGCAGCGCCGGGAATTCCAGCGGGTAATTGTCCTGCAGATCGCTGATCCCCGGTTTCCAGCTGTAATAATTCAGCGTATAGGAATCGCAGACCGTCGCGTTAGCGTGATGATCGGCGACCGCAAGCAGACACTCATAGAGCGAATCAGCGTAGAGGATCTGACCGGATGGCATCTGATTTAAGAATTCGCTGTTGACCGCGGTATTTTCCGTTACGATCAGACTGAACCCTTCCGCACTTTCCCCGCCGAAATCCTTTGCGTTGACCACAACCATAAGATCCAGCTGCAGCAGCGGATCGCTGAGCTGAACAGCGGCGTTGTGCGTCAGCCGCAGATTCCGCCGGGTAATGCCGCAATAAAGTGCCTGACGGGGATTCTGTTCGAGAAACGCGACGTAATCGGCATGCGGCGGCTGCGGAGTAAGCGCAAACCGCAGCCCTGATTTCTTTTCGATCAGCGCCAGCAGCTGCGGCCAGATGCCACTCAGCCTGCCGTTTTCCATACCGGCAAAGGGAATCTGCGAACCATCCAGACCGACAGGAATTTCCCCCGCGTTGCGGATATAGGCGTCTTCCTCGCGGGTGAACAGCGGCTGCACGGAATACTGGCTGTCGCCATAATACTCGTCGTACAGATGAGCTTCAAAATAAGGATCCGCCAGCTGAATTTCCTTTAGCGCTTCGTCGATCTGCGCCATCAGATCTGGCCGGTTCTGGTTGGTAATGATGTAAAACGGCGCCGGTTCCAGCTTGAGCACGGCTTTCGCTTCATTATGCAGCGCCAGCCCGCCGCTGATGATCAGGTCGACCTGGTTTGACAGCAGCGCTTCCATCAGCTGATTTTCCGTCTTATATTCCGTCTGCGGACAATCCAGCCCCTTTTCCTGCGCATATCTCTGCCAGCTTTCATTTTGATAGCTGCCCTGAAGCAGCCCGACGCGCAAGCCGTTCATCGCCGCGCTATCGTCATAATACACCGCCGCGTCTTCGCGGGCGTACACAACCGCCAGCTCCTCGCCGATCGGCTGGTGTGAAAATAGAAACCGCCCGGAGCGCTCTTCGGTATACTGCGCGGTCATGACCAGGTCGATCGCGCCTTCATTTAACTGATCGAGAATCTGTTGCCAGTCGCCATAAACATATTCATAGCGCCAGCCCGTAATCCGGCTGATCCGCTCGAGCAGTTCGACGCCGTAGCCGGTGTATTTTCCCGTTCCGGTTTCTTCTATAAAGCCGGCGTAGTCAATGTAGCCGACGCGGATGAGAGGCGCTTCCGCTTTCACGGAAGCCGGCGGCAATCGCGGGACGCTGAAACACAATCCCAGGCAGAATCCAAGCATTAAAATCAGACTGCGCTTTTTCATACGGCTTTCTCTTTCCTTCCTGAGGAGCGGTCCGGTTCAGGCCGCTGCCCGTTTCCCGGCGGTCATGGTCTTGTATATTTCTGTATTGTTCTATAACAGGATTATATCATTGATTTGTCAGAAATTGGGGAATATTCCGGTTTCTCTCCGCCGGATCGCCATTCTTACCCTAAATCGTTCACTTTTTACGTTTTTGTTTTGGATTGCTTCATGATGCACCGCGTATGCGCCATCTTTTAAGCTGGAATTGACGGCAGGATGTGAATCAGACAGACAAAGAGATCCTGTTTGGCATTCATACTGCGCCTGAATCCGAACGATTGCTCAACATTTCTCAAACGGGTCCCGGGTTAAAGCCGTTGAAAAACCAATTAAAAAGCGGAAGAACCGGAGATGTTTGCCCCGTTTCTTCCACTGCGTACCTCTGAGATTGTAATGAATTTCACCGGTTGCCGTTTACGCTGAGCGCTTCGCCGCCGCAGCCCCGGCTTTGCGTCCGAAGTGACAGGTGCCGATGACCGCGGTGCCGCTGCCGGGATAGTACGGGCCAACCCAGCCTCCGGCATTTAAGCCGGCTGCGTACAAGCCTTCGATCACCTTGCCGTTGACGTCGACCACTTCGCAATCCGTCGTAATCTTCAAGCCGCCTAACGCGCCCAAGTTATACGCGGTATTCTTATAGGCGTAGAATGGGCCGCTGATCGGCTCCAGGCCGTCCTTGCGGCCAAACGGATCCTTTCCAGCCGCAACATCTTCGTTCCAGTCCTTCATCGTCCGGACCAGGCCTGCCGCGTCGATACCCAGCTTTTCCGCCAGATCCTCCAACGTATCCGCCGTGATCACCACGCCGTCGGCGACGTCCTTGGCTACTGTTTCCGGCGTCCATGGCGCACCGTCCGCTTCCAGACTGCTCGCGCCGAAAATCATGTACGTCGGGCCCTGCAGCTGCATTTCCTGCTGATAGATCGCGCGGTAATGATAAGCGTATGTTGCGTCCTCGCAAACAAACCGGCGTCCGGCCTGATTGACGATGAACGACGGGAATACCGGTTTGCGGTTATCCGTCGCCGCGCCGGTCTTGCCGCAGAAGTCGATCGTGCCGCCGCTGACATAGGCCGCGCCCAGCTCCATTCCCATGCGGATACCGTCGCCCATATCGGTAGCGACACACAGACAGATCTGCGTCGTATCATCCCAATACTGCTGCGGATTCAGTTCCTTCGCCATTTCGGCGTTCTGGTCGACGCCGGCGGCTGCCAGGATGACGCCCTTGTTCGCCTTGATCGTGATCGTCTGACCGTTCTGAACCGCTTCCGCGCCGATCACCTTGCCATTGTCTGTGATCAGCCGGGTTACTTCGGTTTCATATTCCACGACCGCGCCCAAGCCCTCGGCAACCTTTAAAACCGCCTGCACGTAGATTCCGCCGCTGCCGGAAGCACCGCCGCCTTCATAGACGTGAATCCGATCAGCCAGAACGTCGTCCTTTAAATAAGGAACGTGGCAATGACCGTAAACGCTCGTCCATTTTAAGCCGCAGGTGCTGGCCAGCCATTCGATGTCCGCCGGCGCGCCCAGCGCCAGATCCTTGACCAGCGCTTCGTCCAGCTGTCCTTCACCTTCCGCCATCCAGCATGCAAAATGCTTTTCCGGCGTATCGTCCTGATACTGCGTAAATTGTTTCTGATAGGTTGTGCCCGCTGCCTGCATGACGCCGCCGGACAGATTGGTTGTCCCTCCGGCTACGCCCGCCTTCTCCAGAACCAGCACCTTGGCCCCGGCTTCCGCCGCAGCCGCCGCTGCACACACCCCGGTGCCGCCGGCGCCGACGATTAACACGTCGGTTTCCTTTGTCCAGCTGATCGTGGACGCCGAGGCCTTCGGCGCATCCTCGCTGCTGCATCCGCCCAACATCCCGACGGCGGCCAGTCCCAATGTGGAAGCGGCGGCGCCTTTCAGGAAATCCCGGCGGCTGATTGATTTCTTTGCCATGTTTCTTTCCTCCTGCTTTGTGATTTTATTATCCAATTCAAAGAAAGAAGATTCAAGAAACAGGTCGGCATTTTTGTTTCTCTTTGTCCGCAGCTTCACGATCAGTCGTTGAAATATGGCTTAAATTGTTCCGGCAGCGTGTCGAAAGACAACTGGATCATCTCGTCGATATCCCGATCCATGCCCTTTTCCACCCATTCGCACATCAGCTCGAGATTGCCGTAAATGTGTACCCGCAGCATCGCCATCGTATGCCAGTCCTGAATGTCCTCGCCGTTGCGTTCCAGCGTTTCCGCATACAAATTCAGACTGATTTGAAAGATATAGTTGCGCAGCGAATTGGGATCGTGTGAGCGCAGCGCGTTCTGGAAGAAAAACAGATTTTCCTGAAATACCTGATACAGCGCCTTCACCGAATCATGCCAGCCGCAGCCGTCCAGAAAAGTATAGAGCGTCTTATCCAGAATTTTCTGATAGCTCTTGTTGACCAGATCATATTTGTCCTGATAACGCCGGTAAAAGCTGGAACGGCTGACATGCGCCTGTTTCAGCAGATCGTTGACGGTCAGTTTGTCTAACGGCATCCGCCGCATCAGCTCGATCAGCGCGTCGAACAGACATTGTTCCAGTTCTTCTTCATTCTGATTGATCGCAATCGTCATTTTCATCCTCCTTCCCGCTGGCGGCGTTTGTCCGCCGCGTTTAACCTTCTCTATGATAGCGAAAGGATCACGGCTTGACAATCGCTTTTCCCTACTTTCCCACCATGCCTGGCTGAAAGTACAAAAAACGCCGGCGAACCAGCGTTTTCTGCGTTTACAGCTTCAGGATATAATCGGCTTTGCGCGGCTTGGGCTGCGGCGCTTCGCCTTCCGGAATTCCCAGCGCCAGCGCACCGACGCCGCGCAGGTTCCCGCTTAATCCCCAGGCCTTTAACAGCGCCTTGCCTTCCTCGCTGTCAAACATCTGGCGTTCGCGGTGAATCCACACGCTGCCCAATCCCAGCGCATGCGCCGCCTGCATCATCGTGCACAGCACGCAGCTGCCGTCTTCAACCCAGGTGCTGACCGTGCTGTCGGCCAGCACCAGAATGATCACCGGCGCGCCATAGTAAGGATCGGTGCCCGGATTGGCATACTCGGCGTTCATGCGCGTCAGCTGCGCGCGCAGCTGGGGATCTTGAACGGCGATGATCACCGGCGATTGTTTTCCCTGACCACTTGGCGCATAGGTTCCTGTTTTCAAGACGATATCCAGCAGTTCGGCAGATGGGGCTTTGGAGTG
Organism: Holdemania sp. 1001095H_141210_F2; assembly: GCF_015558105.1. NCBI lineage: Bacteria > Bacillati > Bacillota > Erysipelotrichia > Erysipelotrichales > Erysipelotrichaceae > Holdemania > Holdemania sp. 1001095H_141210_F2. Next base: position 172,500 of record NZ_JADNPO010000003.1, on the reverse strand, counting down.
AAAACGACGGATTGCCCGGCGTGTTTGAAGATCTTTGATCGTAGCTTCTGACATTTCAATGACCCTCCTTTTTGTCTCCATTATACCGCGTCCGTCAAGCGCCGGCTGGCTGACGATCATGAAAATGCGTCAGGAAATCGGCCAGCTGCGCTTCCGTCAGCGGCCGGGAATAATAAAACCCCTGAATCAGATCGACGCCTTCCGCTCGCACAAACTGATCCTGTCGGGATGTTTCCACCCCTTCCGCCAGTACTTCATACCCCAATTCATGAAAGACCCGGATCAAATATCCGAGCATCGTCGCGCTGCGCTTGTTTTCCACCGCCGACACGACCAGACTGCGGTCCAGCTTCACTGTGCTCAGCGGCATGTGCATGACTGAATCAATGTTGGAATAGCCGGTGCCAAAATCATCCATCTCCATCTTCACGCCATGTTCCATCATCGCCCGGGCAAAGCGGATCGTTTCCTCCGGATTTTCCGCCAGAGCTGTTTCGGTGATTTCAATGATGATCTGTTTGGGATCGGTCCGGCATTCCTTCAACGTTTGCAAGACGGTTTCCGCCAGCTCCGGCTGAACCAGCTGGACGGCCGAGAAATTGACGTGAACCGCCGGCAGCGGAATTCCCTGATCCTGCAGCCGGGCGATCATCGCGCAGATCTGCCGCAGAATCTGCCAGGTCATCGGGATGATCAAACCGGTTTCCTCAGCGATCGGTATAAATTCAGCCGGAGACAGCGCTCCCAACGGGCTTTCGGGAATCCGCATCAGTGATTCGACCGCGCTGATGCGTCCGGTCTTCACCGCCACAATCGGCTGATAAACCATAACCAGCGCCGCTTCCTGCAGCTTTTGTTTTAAGATTTCAATGATCTCCGTGCGCCGCCGCATCCCTTCCAGCATCGCCGGATCGCAATAGCATGTCGGCCAGTGATGCAGCTTCGCCTGATTGACCGCGTATTCCAGTCCGTTGATCAAGCATTCAAGATTTTCCGCACTGTCGGGATAAGCTGCCAGCCCGATCACCGCATGCAGCCGGTACTCATATCCGTCGACGTGAAACGGCTTGTTAAACAGGGCCAGAATGTCCTGCTGGAGTTTTTCCATTTCTTCCGGCGTGCGGTTGTGGATCAGCAGCGCGAATTCATCGCCGGAAAACCGGTATACCGGATACGGCGCCGCCATCGTTTTCAACGTCGCCGCGATCTGCTTGAGGAAGTGATCGCCGGTTCGCTGGCCGAAGTGATCGTTGATCTGCTTGAAGTCGCGCAGCGAAATCACCATGACTGAAAACAGCGAACGGCCGCGCTGCATCGACAGGTTGATCAGCTTCTGAAATTCAAGGCGGTTGCCCAACCCGGTCAACGGATCCAGAGAGATCTGCTTGTTCTGCAGATAGAGATAAATCAACAGGATCGCCGTCGTCGCCGCCGAACCACTTAAGACGACGTGGGGAAACAGCTGCTGGACTACGATGACGCTGCAGGCGATCAGCGGGAAAACAAATAGAATGCGATAAATCTGCGGCTGAAGCCAGCGGCGGTACCGCCGCACCAGCAGCACCGAAATCAGGCAGTAGAAATAAAAAATAAGATACGTTGCAATGATCAGCGGGCCGCGCAGATACATCCCCGCGCGAATTGAAAACAACGCGCCGGTGAAGGGGTTCAGCAGCACCAGCGCGGCATAGAAAATGCCGGGCAAAACGCCGAGTATTAACGCCAGCCGTCCCCCCGCGTGTTCCTCGAAAATCGTCGCTGCCGTGTAGCAATAATACGCCAGCCCCATTAACGGCGTCGCTAAAAAATAGATTTCCGTCACGCCCCAGCACAGCCACGATTCAACCCAATGCGGACTGGCCAGCATAAGCGTTGAAAGGACGTTCGATACCATCGCGGCAAAGGTCGCCCCCAGACAGCACTGAAACATCCGGTTTTTCCACGACGGCAGCAGCGTGCCTTTGTGGGCATACACCAGAATGATCGATAAGAAAACAATGGAGATGCACTCCGCCGCGATATTCCAGGACATACGCTCCCTCTTTTCTTTGAATTAGTTCGTTATTCAATCACTTTCATTATAACCATTTCTGAAAGCAATTACAATTCAAGAGTGATCGCCGCGAATGATGGAAAAGTCGTTCTTCCAGCTCTCTCCTTCTTAGATTTTACTTGTTGCCAACTTAAACGTTTCCTTCAGGAAAGCCTTTACAGAAGGCTTAACAGGCTCTCTGTTTGTCAGCTTCTGCTTCAAAAAATCCAGAAGCTCGGGATCACAATGCTTTTTTTCTAACGGGTATCCTTTATTCTTCTGCGGTTGGACAAAAAGAAATTCCGGATCTTCCAGATAACCGTAACATTCGGCATAGTTCAATCGGCTCCAGCTGTTTTCCGTGCTGACTTCAAATGCATCCTCGCCAAAGGAAAAGCGGATTGTATAACCGGTCTTCGATCTGAAATTTTCTTCGATTATTTCATTGATCGCATGCTGAACCATGGATTTGATGATTTTGGGTGTAGCACACGCCCTGACGAAAAAGAAACTTCCGCCAAAGATAAGAAAACAGGCTAATGCGAAGTCCGTCCCCCGCAAGATAAATAAAACTCCCAGTCCCATCAATAAAAGCGCTTCGCCCCAGCAGATGATCAGATAATTCCATTTTAATAAAGCATAATCAGAGCGCGTGGAAAGTTTGTAGAATACGCTGAGAGAGTAGGGGCCGGCGTGAGTTTGAACATGATTCTGATCCATCATCAATTTCTCCTGTTCGATTTTATCGCTTTGCGGATCCATTCCGGCGCGCAAGGCTGACTTTTTCTTTAACTTCATTATACCGGCGGATTCGGTGAAAAACAACGGGCATTCGTCTGACGGATCCACTCTGGCGCGCGAAAGAAAAAACATCCGCGATCAAACGAATGTTTCAGGGTTTATTCTTCTTCCAGCTCCGCCGCGGCCTTGTTCAGCTCGCGCATGTGCTGCCGGCGTTCCAGCGCGGTCAGATATTTCTTGCGGATCCGGATATCGGTCGGCGTCAGCTCGACCAGTTCGTCGTCGTTGATGAATTCCAGTGCTTCTTCCAGCGACATGATCTTCGGCGGAACCAGCTTCATCGCTTCATCGTTGCCGGTGGAACGAACGGCCGTCATCTTCTTGTTTTTCAGCGGATTGACGTCCATGTCCATATTCCGGGCCGCCATCCCGATGATCATGCCTTCGTAGACCTCGGTCTGCGGGGATACAAACAGCTGGCCGCGTTCCTGGATATTCCACAGCGCGTAGGTCATCGCCTTGCCGGTTTCCGTAGAGATCAGCGCGCCGTTGGCCCGCTGCGGGATATCGCCCTTGTAGGCTTCATAGCCGGCCAGACGGCGAACCATCGTGCCTTCCCCGCGCGTATCGTTGATGAATTCCGAACGGTAGCCCAATAAGCCGCGCGTCGGAACCGTGTATAAAATTCGCGTATAACTGCCTTCATCCTGAATATCGACCATGATTCCCTTACGCAGATTCAGTTTGGAAATGACCGTGCCTGAATATTCGTTAGGGACGCTGCACACGACTTCCTCAACCGGCTCGTACAGCGCGCCGTCGACCTTGTGCATGATGACCTCCGGCTTGGAGACCGCCACTTCATAGCCTTCCCGGCGCATGTTTTCCAACAGGACCGACAGATGCAGCTCGCCGCGGCCGGAAACCTTGAAGCAGTCGGTCGTATCGGTTTCTTCGACCTTCAGGCCGACGTTGACTTCCAGTTCCTTTTCCAGCCGTTCGCGGATGTTGCGGGAGGTGACATATTTTCCGGACTGTCCGGCAAATGGCGAGGTGTTGACCATGAAGTTCATCGACAGGGTCGGTTCTTCGATCCGGATCATCGGCAGCGGCCGGATGCTTTCCGGATCGCACAGCGTATCGCCGATCGAGATATCAGCCACGCCGGAGATCATGACGATCTCACCGCACTGGGCTTCCGAAACCGCAATCCGGCTCAAGCCCTTATACACGAACACCTGATTGATTTTACGGCGTTCCTGACGGCCTTCGTCATTGCACAGAATCACTGTGCTGCCCTCTTTCAGCGTTCCTTCATAAACCCGGCCGATGCCCAAACGACCGATGTAATCGTCGTAAGCCAGAGCGGAAACCTGCATCTGCACCGGTTCTTCCGTAAAATCCGGATACGCTTCGCAATGCTTCAGGATCGTTTCAAACAACGGGATGATATCCTCGTTTTCATCATTTGGCTGATAGCGCACAATTCCCTGACGGGCGATGCCGTAGAGAATCGGGAAATCCAGCTGCTCATCGGTCGCGTTCAGATCGAGGAACAAATCGTAAACCTCGTCGATAACCTGATCAGCCCGTTCATCCTTCTTGTCGATCTTGTTGATCAGAAGGATCGGACGCAGACCGCATTCCAGACTTTTCTGAAGCACGAAGCGGGTCTGCGGCATCGGTCCTTCGCTGGAGTCCACCAGCAGGATGACGGTGTCGACCGTCTTGATAATCCGTTCAACCTCGGAGGAAAAATCCGCGTGGCCCGGAGTATCGACAATATTGATTTTGTAATCCTTGTACGTCACGGAACAGTTCTTGGAATAAATCGTAATTCCCCGTTCCCGTTCCAGATCGTTGCTGTCCATAACGCAGTCGACCGTCTCCTCGTTATCCCGGAAAACGTGACTCTGATTTAAAAACGCATCTACCAGCGTCGACTTACCGGCGTCGACGTGGGCAATGACCGCGATGTTAATAATCTTCTGATATGCCATAAAAGTACCATTCCTTTACACAGTGATTTATTATAGACGCATTATCATTAAATTACAACAAAAACCGCATAACAAAGCGATAAATCGAAGATTGACAAATTTTGAAAAACGCGATGGAACGACTTTCTCACGTCTTGCTGAGCACCCGGTTTTCTCCCGTTTCTTCCCGATTGGGACAATCCCGGACGCCTTGCAGCTTGTGAGAATCCATGAATTTCAAGCAAACGAAAACCGGTCAGTCAGCGACCGGTTCGTTTTCCTCCTGCACCGTTGCAGCGGGCTCGGCTTCTGTTTCCGGCTGGGACACTTCCGCTGAAGACGGCAGCGTCAGGCCGCGGACGTTGAGATTGCGGTTAACCTTGGCGTCATAGGAGCCAGCCCGGACGATTTCCTTCAGGTCGATGCCGGTGGTTTCCTTCATCGACTCAAATAATTTCGCCATGACGGCCGGCACGTTATTGGACACCCCGTCCAATCCGCTGCCTTCGCCGCCGATAATCGTGATCTTGTCAATCTGGCTTAACGGTTCGGCAATCTTGCCGGCAACCTCCGGCAAAATCTGGATCAACATTTCCGCCATTGCGGCGTCGTTGTATTTCTGATAGGCCAGCGCTTTCTTTTCCATCGCTTCCGCCTCGGCAATGCCCTTGGCCCGGGCGGCTTCCGCTTCCGCTTCGCCGACCATCTGGATGCCCTGCGCTTCGCGTTCCTTCGTATACCGCTCCGCGTCGGCCTTGGCTTTCTGCGCCTCCGCTTCCTGCTGGATTTCAAATTTACGCGCTTCCGCTTCTTTCTGGCGGGCGTACAGCTGGGCGTCGGAACGCTGCTGCTGCGCGTATTTCTCCGCTTCCGCCTGCTTGCGGATCTGCGCGTCCAGTGCTTTTTCCTTGACCTCCGCTTCTTTTTCCTTCAACAGAACCTCGCGTTCCTGCTTGGCAATATTGGCGTTGGCCGATGTGATTTCAATCGTTTTGCGCTGGGTTTCCTGTTCGATCTGATATGCAGCGTCGGCTTCCGCCTGTTTGAGATCCGCTTCCTTTTTCAGTTCAGCCTTCTGGATTTCCAGCTCGTTGTTCTTGATCGCGATCTCGCGCTCGGCATTGATCCGCGCATCGCTGGCCTGCCGGTCGGCCTCGGCCTTCGCCACGGCGATTTCCTTGTCGGCTTCCGCTTTGGCGATCGCGGCCTTCTTCTTGATCTGCGAGATATTGTCGATGCCCAGATCGTCGATCACGCCGTTGGAGTCGGAGAAGTTCTGGACGTTGAAGCTGATGATGTCCAGTCCCATCGCCGCCAGATCCGGCATCGCGTTTTCCTTGACCAGCTCCGCAAATTTCTGCCGGTCGCTGACCATTTCCTCTAACTTCATGCGGCCGACGATCTCGCGCATGTTGCCTTCCAGCACTTCGCGCGCGACGCGGGCGATGTAATCCGTATCCTGATTCAGGAAGTTTTCCGCGGCGACGGACAACCGTTCGCTGTCGCTGCTGATCTTGATATTGACGGCGGCGTCGACTTGGATATTGATGTAATCCGCGGTCGGCACGGCAGTAGACGTCTTGACGTCGATCGGAATCAGCTTCAGACTCAGCCGGTCCATCCGTTCAAAGAAAGGAATTTTAATACTGGCCTTGCCGATGATAATTTTCTTCCGCAGGCCGGAAATGATATACGCCGTATCGGGCGGCGCTTTGATGTAGCCGGTCGTCAAAATTACGATGACGAGCACAGCAATGACGAGCACGATGATCAAACTCTGATAAGCCATTACTGCTTCCAACACAAACATCCCTCCTTCACTTGTGGTGGCGCCTTGCTTGCTTTCTGTTTGCCGATTCCTCACCTCTTTCCGGCAATTTGCTTCGATAATTTATTTCTCTTATTTATCTTATCAAATTGTTGATCTTAGTTTAGCATAGATTTTCCATTTTGTAAATATATTCACAAAATTCTTATTCAGCAGTTATCTCCCTCCGTTATTTCCATATAAAAAGACAGGAATCGAATCTCCTGTCAGTTCATTATTGAATCACAGATGCGGACGGCGCTTGCGTTTCTTCCTGGCCGATTTGTAGCGGCGCTGTTCCCGCCGGTAATCGCGAATCAAGATCAGACACAGAACCAAACCCAGCACGGTTAACCCGAAAAAGACGGTATGCGCTTTTACCCACAGCTGAAATTGATGGAAGCCGTAGAGCAGCGCGCTGCGTTTGTAACTGCGCGGACTGGTCAGCTCAATCCGAGCCAATTCCTGCGGGGTTTCCGTGTCGGTGCGGGTGATTGTCACCGTGCCCAAGCGCTGGCCTTCCTCAATCGGAGCTTGAAGCTCCCCGTCCAGCTGGGTTTCGATCTGCAGCGCAGACCGATCATCGCCGTTGGGAAGGTTCAGCACAACGTCGGTCCCGGCCTTCAATGTCAGCTTGTCGTTGAACAGGACAAACGGAACCTTGGTTTCCAACAACGTCTGATCCGCCGTTAAAACCGTTTGCTTGCTGTAATGGTCATAGAAATAATCATAGAGGTGAGCGGCGTCAAGAATGTGATACGGCGTATTGGATACCGGGGCATGCGCGGTGATCAACAGATACCGCGTGCCGTTTTTCTCCGCGATCGAAGCCAGACACAGACCGGCCGGATTGGTATACCCGGTTTTGCCGCCAAGAATCGAATCATTGGCAATCTTGGCAGGATCGGTCGATGAGATCTTCGCGAACAGCGTGCTTTCCCACACCAGCCCGCCGGGGTGCAGCGACGGGGTGGCGGTGTAGCGGCGGGTCTGGAAAATCTCGTTAAACGTCGGGTTTTCCAAAGCGTAGCGCATCAGCTTTTCCAAATCACGCAGCGTCGTGTAGTGATCCGGATCATGCAGCCCGGACGTATTGACAAAATGCGTTCCCGACATCCCCAACTCCGCGGCTTTTTCATTCATCAAATCGACAAACGCCGCTTCGCTGCCAGCTTCCTCCAGCGCCAGCGCCTGGGCGGCATCCGCGCCCGAAGGCAGAAACAAACCGTAAAGCAGATCCTTGACCGATACGATTTCCCCCGGCTTGAACCCGGCGACCGAAGCGTGCGCCTCTGCCAGTCCGGCGAACACCTCCGGCCCCAGCGTCATCGTGCTGTCCAGCGCCGGGGCGTTTTCAATCGCCACCAACAACGTCATCATCTTGGTCATGGAAGCGGGATAAATCTGATCCTCGCTGCCCTTGTCAATCATCACCTGGCCGGTGTCCATATCAATCATGTAGATAAAATCGCTTTTGACCGACGGGAAATCCACATCCTCTTCCAAATAAGATATCCCATCCTCAAAACGCGGGGCCTGCCGGCGCACGATTTCCCCGTTTTGAGAATCCACCGTGATCAAATCGCGGGCGGGCGCTTCCGCAAAAACCGGCGTCAGCGACAAACACAGCGCCAGTAAGCATAATTGAATCATTCCTTTTTTCACGTAACAAAACTCCTCGCTGAATTCCTTCTTATTATAACAAACCTTTCGGTGATCTTCCTTGCGATTTTCTTTCATTTTTCTCAAACTTCTTACGTTTTATTCCCGATTGAATACGAAACTCTAATCAGCCGCACACAGGCTGCGGACTTTCCTGAAAAGGATGCGTTCTGTTTCAGTCCCCTTTCAGAATAAAAAAGGAAGCTGGCGAATCCAATCTTCCGCCAGCCTTCATCAGGGGGTAATGCCAAACTTATTCCAAACGGCGGGATTGCGCGCGGTCACGGATCACGCTCAGACTGCTTGAGTAAGTGATCAGGAAGTAACCGCCGTAGATCAGGGCCAGGAACCCGCCGACAAGCAATACCTGGCTGCCGATATCAATTTTGACCAGCGCCACCAGCGACTGAATCACCGCGCTGACGCCGACGATGGAATGAACGATGGCCAATGCCAACGGGAACAGGAAATAGATTGCGATCTGAGTGAACAGCGAGCGGCGGATCATCTTCTCTTCGACGCCGATCTTGCGCAGCAAAGCGTAACGCTCCACGTTATCGGCGGATTCCGATAGCTGCTGCAAAGCCAGTATCGCGGCCGAAGCGATCAGGAAAACCAGGCCCAGATAGACGGCGATATAGGACAGAATCAGCTTCATGCCCCCGGAGGCCTCAAACATTTCCCCGCGGGTAACCGCGTTGTAGGCCAGACCGGTCTGCTTTCCATACGTTTTCGCCATTTCATTCAACAACACGTCGCCTTCCTCGGCTGAAACCTTGTAATTTACATTAAAAGACTGGCTGGCCGGAATTTTATTGACGAAAAACGAATCCGGCAGCACGATCGTTAAGAAGTTGCCGTAAGCGCTGAAATTCTGCAGCTGCAAGAACATCGCCGGCTGGCTCACCGTCAGCGTTCTGCCATCGACCGTCAGCTCGCGGTGCTCCTTCACCGCCTTGAAGATATCCGATTCCGCGGCGTTCATCGAATAGGTGATCAAATATTCGTTCTCCGCCAGCGTGACCTGCGGTTTTGACTGCATCGCCAGGGCGGCGTTGAGCTGGGACAGCGGCAGGAAATCAATCGCCATTTCCCCGACATCATGGGACGTGCTGTTCTGCATCGTCGCGATGACTTCCGGACTGCTGAAATCCTTGATTTTCACAGCCAGATCGTACAGATCCAGATCGGCGGCTTCACGGGCCAGGCCATCCAGATCCAGACCCCGCTCGCGATAGTCCTGAGATAAGCTAAACCCCAGCGTCTGCGTATCATAGACATACACGGTCGCGTCATAGGGCGAAGTCTTTTCAACGTCGCCCGCCAGGACCTGACCAAAGGACAATCCGGTGCACAACGCGCCGATCGTCAACAAAAGCATGATGCAGATGACGGTCATTGACACGAACGCCGAATTGATCCGGCTGTTCAGCTGACGCATGATAAACATGTTCAGATTACGGTAATAGAAACTCTTGCGGCTTTGCACAAACTTTAACAGGAAGCCGGACAGCGAGAAGAAAAACAGGAAGGTCCCGATCGAACCAAGCACGATCGAGGCGGTGAACTCCAGCGTGAACATCACAAAGCCATTGTCCAGGATCAGCGCGTAAGCACAGCCCAGAATGATCAGACTGGCGATGAACAGCACGACGGACAAGCCGATCGAGTGCAGCTTCAGCGTTTCGTTATGCCGATCCCCCTGAAGCAGGTCGATCAGTTTATACCGGCTGACGACCACGCTGTTGAAGATCAGCACGATCAGATACAACCCGCCGAAAAACAGCGCCGACAACAGAATCGCTTTCAAGGAAACGATAAACTCAAAGGCTTTGAGCTGAACCATGAACAGATTGGCAGTGACGACCGTCAGCGCCTGCGAGACCAGAATCCCCAAGCCCAGACCGACCGCGAAGGCCAACAAGCCGATCATCACGGTTTCGATCATCAGGATCCGGGCCACAGTGCCTTTGTTCATCCCCATCACCAGATACAGGCCAAGTTCTTTTTTACGCCGCCGGATCAGAAAGTTATTGGCGTAAACGATCAGAAAGCCCAGAACGATACAGACAAACACCGAGAAAATCTGCATCAGATTGTTTAACAATACCAGCATTTTCGCCTGCGACTGGCTCAGCGCCAGCATGACGGATTGGGACTGGATGGAATTGAAGACATAGAACAGGCAGACGCCGAAGGTCAGGGTCAGAAAGTAAACGCCATAATCCCGGATACTGCGGCGGACATTGCCAAGCGCGATTTTAAAGTACATTGTTGGTGTCCCCTCCCAACAAACTGACGACCTCGATGATGCGGTTGAAGAACGTCTTGCGGTCGTCGCCGCCGCGGACTAATTCATTGAAAATCCGGCCGTCCTTGATGAACAAAATGCGGTGGGCGAAGCTGGCGGTAAAGGCGTCGTGGGTAACCATCAAGATCGTGGCTTCCAGCGATTTGTTGAGCACCTCAAAGCTGTTCAGCAGCATTCTTGACGCTTTGGAATCCAACGCTCCGGTCGGCTCGTCAGCCAGAATCAGCGACGGATGGCAGATCATCGCGCGGGCGCAGGCGACGCGCTGCTGCTGGCCGCCGGACATCTGATACGGATATTTTTTCAAAACTTCCTCAATTCCCAGCTGTCCCGACAGTTTCTTAATACGGCTGTCGATCTTCTTCGGATTGACCCGCTGAATCGTCAACGGCAGCGCGATGTTTTCATACGCCGTCAGCGTATCCAGCAGATTGAAATCCTGGAAGATAAAGCCGAGCTGTTCGCGCCGGAACTTGGACAGCTGGCTGCTTTTCATCTTGGTGATGTCGTCCTTTCCGATCAATATGTGGCCGCTGGTCACGGTGTCGATCGTCGAGATGCAGTTGAGCAGCGTCGTTTTGCCGGAACCAGAGGGTCCCATGATCCCGACGAACTCCCCTTTCTTCACCTCGAAGCTGATATCCTCGATCGCCCGGGTGATGCTTCCTTTATTGCCGTAAATCTTTTCAATTTGTTTTACCTGTAATATCGTTTCCATAAGTTTTCCCTTCCTTTATTAATGAATATCGCCAAGGCCGTCCTGGCCCAACACAATGACCTGAAATAAAACCTGGCATACAATCAGAATCTTATTGAATGTTTTCATTTTATGATTCCTCCTTGATTACGGCTTTATTATAAGCTTGTCCTGTCTATTGTACCTTAGAAGGGACTTACAGCTCGCTAACAGAATTGTAAGATTCATCATTCAGCGATATCGTTTCCTATTTTTCTTCGCACGTCGGGTTATTGCGCCGCGAATAAACAAAGAGGGTGTATAATCAAGGCAGAAGGATTCGGGACTAAAAATCCGGGAATCCGCAGGACCATGCAAGCCTGCTGAAAGGAAAACTATGAAAATTGAAATCGGAATCGAACGACCAGCCTGTTTCCAGCCTGCCTATCCGGAGGAATTTGATCTGTTTTCCCATCTGGAGCTGGCCGCAGCGATCCCACAGGTCTTATTTGCCGTGACGACGTGGAAGGAAAATGGCAAGCCGAATATTTGTTTTCACAGCTGGAGCTGCTTCCATGGCGACAGAACGGCGTTCTTCGCCGTGCTCGGCAATCTGTATCAGCACACGCACACCTATGCCAATATCAAACGGACCCGCGGCTTTGCAATCAATTTTCTGCCGGTGCACTATTATGACGCGCTGATCGAAACCATCCGTCAAAACGAACTGGACGCCGATGAGTTTTCCGCCGGCGGCTTCACGCTGGAAAACGCCCGCACGATTTCCGCGCCGATCATTCAGGAGAGTTTTCTCACGTTGGAATGTTCGCTGAAATCCATGGAGGATCTCAGCGGGGCTGGAATCACCGCAATGGTTGTGGGCCAGGTGCGGCATTGTTGGATCGACTCCGATCTGTCCCCGGAAAGCCGATGCGGGAAAGCGGGATATATGTTGTTAATGCCCGGCGCACAGAACCTGAGCACCGGCGAGCCGAATCCCTCAATCATCGCTTCGCTCACGATTGAAAAGCGGGATTAGCACAGCCTGCCATGCGACAGGTGCATCCTCCACTTGCGGTATGCTTAATTTTTCCAATACAGAAAACTGGCCGTCCAAAGCTTATCCAAACGCTTTGACCGGCCAGTCTTTTTTACCAAGATCGCAAAAACATGTCATAAATCGCGATCTTCCCTGTTTTCTTTCAAAGAGACACAGAGGCACGCTTCCACAATAACGCAGGCAAAGGGAATCCACTTACCGGCGGTAAACGACCTTGCCGTCAACCATGGTCAGCAGCGCTTTGGCTGCAGTGGAGACGACCGGGTTATGATCAAACAGGACAAGATCGGCATCCTTGCCAACTTCCAGCGAACCGATCCGGTCTTCGCAGCCCAGGATCGTCGCCGCATTGATCGTGATCATCCGCAGCACGCGCTCCGCCGGACAGCCGAAGCGTACCGCTTCCCCCGCCTGAGCCAGAATCATCCATGGATTGCGGGCCGGACCGTCAGTCATGATCGCGCACAAAACGCCGCGCTCATCCAGATCTTTCAAGCAGCCGGTATCGACCAAATGCAGCTCGTTTTGCCCCTTCTGTGCCCCGATCGGACCGTAGATAATCGCCAGCCGGTCTTTTTCCGCTTCGATTTCATCAAGAAAATCACTGGATCCTAAAGCATGGTCGATCGTGATCCGGATGTCGAATTCCTTCGCCAGCTCGATGCACGTCAGGATATCGTGCTGATAGACATGGATTTTTAACGGGATCGTTTTATCAAGCACCAGCTCGCCGTTTTCCAACCCCTGATCGAACTTCGGCATTTTGGCCGGATCGTCCCCGGCTTCCTGCTTCTTCTTGCGGTAGTCCTGAACCTGATGGAAGTATTCGCGGATTGTTTCGGCGATCGCCATGCGCGTCATCGGACTTTGATTGCGTTTGCCGTAGACGCCCTTCGGATTGCCGCCGACCGCAGCCTTCAGCGCAAACGGCTGCTTCACGCAGCGCTCTGCCAGACTGGCCCCGGCAGATTTGATCACGCAGCCCAGACCGCAGATCACATTGGCGCTGCCCGGCACGATCCCGCTGGCGGTGATGCCGGTTTCCAAAGCGGAGGCAAACTGCGGCGATAACGGATCCACGCCGTCATAGGCGTTCAGCTGCGCCGTAACCGGATTGACACTTTCGTTGAGATCCTGCGCGCCGGTCCTGGTGTCGAAGCCGCCGATGTGGCTGTGCGCGTCGACCAGCCCCGGCAAGACGAGCAGCCCGGAAGCGTCGATGATTTCCGCGCCTTCCGCCGTGATGTTTTCCGCAATTTCAGCGATCTTCCCGTTCTCAATCAGAATATCGGCCTGCAGCGTTCCCTGCGGCCCCATCGTCATGACGGTTCCATTTTTAATCAGCTTCATTGTTGATAACCTCCCTGAACATAGACGACCTTGCCCTGCATGAAGACCTTTTCAACCCGGCCTTCATAGGTTTCGATCGGATTGGCGCTCCAAATGACGAAGTCCGCGTCCTTGCCCGCTTCAATCGAACCGATCTGATCCGCACAGCCCAGCAGCTTCGCCGCCTGACTTGTCAGCATGCTTAACACGGCTTCGCTGTCCTCACAGGCGCGCATCATCCGCGCCGCCGTCCAGATCAGCCCTTCCTTCCCGTTGGGATTGTTGCCGATCGTCGCCATCGCGATTGGCAGTCCCTTCTTATATAACGCATATAATCCTTCCAGATCCGCTTTCTGCGAATAGGCATTAAAGCCATATGACAGATTGCCCAGAATCACGCCCTGAATCTTATCTAACAGATCGACGTCTTCCGCATGGATATCATAGCCCAGCGCCAGAATTGGTTTCAGATCGTAATCGGCGCAAACCCGCAGCACGCCCCGCAGCTCGGCGGCGTTGTTGGCGGCGATCACCAGCGGCATTTCCTTCGCCAGCACCTTTTTCAGCGCCTTGGCTTTTTCATCCCGCTTGGTTTCCGGCTTGTTCTCGTCATACTCCTGCGCCTGCCGCAGCGCATCCCGCAGCAAGCTGAAAATTCCCATCTTCGTCATCGGCGCTACATTGCGGGAACCATAGGCTTCCTTGACCTGATCGGTCACGGAACCTTTCATCCCCACCTCATCCTTCACCAACATTTTAAACGGATTGATGCCGGCCGTTCTGAAAACCGCCATCTGGCCGCCCAGAATATTGGAATTGCTCGGCGAGGCTGCCAACGCGGTTATTCCATAGGTGTACGGCGCCTGTTCGCTGACGCAGTCCCCATCATAAGCATAGAGCGCCTTTAAATGCGGCGTAAGCGGATCGCTCTTTTCGTCGTTATCGCGCACTTCCCCACGCCGGATCGCCATGCCCAGCTCGCTCATCGCGTCGATCAATCCCGGCAGAATGACTTTGCCGGAAACGTCGATGTACCCTTCGGCTTTTCCTTTTAAATTCTTCCCCACTTCAACGATCTTTCCGTTGTCGATCAGAATATCGGTGTTTTCCAGCACTTCCCCCTTGCCGGTATGGATTGTGCCGCCCGTGATGCAGATCATAAAATCCCTCCTCAAGAATCATGTCTTTATTGTACGCCAGAGGAACAAGGAAAGGCAAGCCGCAGATGCAGGAACTCCTCATTTAAAAAGATGATCAATATGCGGATCAAAAACAGACGGCCTACCCCTCCGCCTCGGGCAAGCCGTCAAAGATCCTGCTTTCTAAACGTAAAATATCCTGCATTTCAATCCGCGTCCCGTCCATCAAGACGAGCGTCCGCTGAATCGCGTCGATCTTTTTTAACACTCCCTGAAGCGTCTGGTAAACGCCGCCTGTTTTTTTCTCATCAGCGATAAAGTAAGTCACTTCCAGTTCAGGATGTTCATGGATCCGCAGCATGAGTCCCTGCAGCTTTTTATCCAGCACCCGCTTTTCATCCTCCGCTAACAGAATTTTTTCGCTGGTTAATCGGGCCGCTTCCCGGATTTCATCGTCATACCCGGTCAACGCGGCGAACGGGTTAAACTGCGCCGCCCGGTCCATCCGCGCCATCGGCTGGTGGATTTTCGAGGTGGGATGAGGAAGATCAACGATGTCTTCATAGGGAAAATAATCCGCTTTCTTCGTCTGCATCCTCCGCCTCCTTACGCCTTATGTCCGCCGATCTGCCGGTTGCGCTCGATCGTCGTCGCCCCCTCCAGCAGATTGGTTCCTTTTAAAATGGCATTCTTGCCATATTTCCGCTTGATTTTCAAAATCGCCTGCTGCACCTGCTTCTCTTTTTCCAGATCGGCATTTTCCTGTTCCCGCTGGCGCAGAATCGCTTCGGCGTCGCTGAACAGATCGAACTGTTCGACGCTTTGTCCACCCCCCGCCTCGCTTTCCGGCCGCACATGCAGCGCATTCACGCCGACGCGGTGAACCAGCAGCGAGGGATCCACAATCCGGTCGAACAGCGCCAGCATCGCCTCGACGATCAGCTTGCCGGAAGCACAGGGACGGGTCAGACGCGTTGTTCCATGCGCGGATTGGGGAACCTCACGCCCGCTGCGGTCCTTTTTCACCGGCCCCTGATACCGTCGACGCACTTCTGGATCGCGCAGATTCTCGGCGGCATAACTGACATACAGCCCCAGCTGATCGGTAACCAGTCCCTTTTCCACCAAATCCAGCGCTAACAAATCCGTCATTTCCCGGATGATCAGGCGGGCTTTCTTTGCCGGATATGGACAACGCAGCACCTGACCGCTGCCCAGACTGCGGGATTCAGGTTGATAAGCTTTGATATCCGCGATCGTGCAAGGTTCCCAGCCCCACGCATGATCGATCAACAGCTCGGCATTCACGCCGAACAATTTATACAACAGCGTTTCGCTGCGGAAGTGATCGGGATCGGCCAGCGAACAGCGCGCGATATCGCCCATCGTCATCAAGCCGTGGTCTTCCAGCTTTTTAGCATAGCCCCGGCCGATGCGCCAGAAATCAGTCAGCGGCCGGTGTGTCCAGCATTGCCGGCGATAGCTCATCTCATCCAGTTCAGCGATCCGCGTTCCGTCCTGATCCGCTTCGACATGCTTGGCGACGATATCCATCGCCACTTTGGCTAAATACAAATTTGTTCCAATCCCGACGGTCGCGGTAATGCCTGTCGTTTGCAGCACATCCTGAACGATCCGCTTCGCTAGCTCCCTGCCGGAAATCCCCAACGGATTCAAATAGGCGCTGACGTCCATGAACACCTCGTCAATGGAATACACATGGATATCCTGCGGGGAAACGTAGTTCAGATACAGCTGGTATATCTGGCGGCTGACCTCAATATACCGCGCCATCCGCGGCGGGGCGGCAATATAGGCAGCCGCAAGCTGCAAAGAACGCGCCAGCTCCTCCGCGTTCCAGGATGAACCGATCAACTTCCCATGCGGCGCATGCCGGAGGCGCTGGGCATTGACGATCGCCATTTTCTCAACGACTTCAAATAAACGCGGACGCCCCGCCAATCCCAGCTTTTTTAACGAGGGGGAAACCGCCAGACAGATTGTCTTTTCCGTGCGGCTTTCATCCGCAACCGCCAGATGCGTCGTCAATGGATCCAGTCCCCGATCGACGCACTCCACTGAAGCATAAAACGATTTGAGATCGATCGCCAGAATCACACGTTCCTTCTGCATACCCAAGTCCCCTTTCACCCTTCGTCTGATGAATCCGATGCCCGTTCCTTAATCCAGCTGACTTTGAATTTATTATACCTGTTAATTGAATTATTTTCAAGTTTAATTCCGGTCTTTGCGGCGTTTCTCTCCCCTTCGCTTCGTCTTCTCTGCTTAGTCTGCACCGGGACTCCCACTTCATCCAAAACAAGAAAAACGTCCTTGCGGACGCTTCATTGATGGAAAATTAACGCTGTGGAAAGCAGCTTGACCAGCGCGCAGTAGCGCTGAGAGCTGAACGTTTCGTTGAGCGAACAGAACTTGTCGGCCAGACAGACGATCATGCTTTCCCGATACCGCGGCGGTATCGGCACCAGCGGAAACATGTGACGGGCGATGATGTTGCGTTCCACGGCGTTTAAATTAAAATCCTGCACCGCATTGCACAGCGCTGTGAAGGGATGCGTAAACCCATGCAGCCCGTATTCCTTATGCGGCTGATGCCAGTCGTAAAGAAAATAATCGTGCAGCAGCGCTCCCCGCACCAGACTGCTTTTATCACAGTTCAGATTCCATTTTCGATCCAGCATCAGGCTGTAATACGCCACGGCAATCGCATGATCCAGCGTCGTCGTATCCCCATGCTGAAGATAGCCGCGCATCGACTGCACCTTTTCCGTATTCAGCGTCGCCTGCGCATAGACTCTCAGAAGCTCTACCAGCTCCGTTTGTTCATCGTTGTTTTCGATCATAGTTCACCCATTCTTTTCGCCCTTATTATAATCAGAGGCGATCGAAAAGCAAGCGTTTTTCCCTGAACTTCGATCTTTTTGAAAGTTTTCCGTTTCAGCGCACAGCCTTATTCACTCATTGATTCCGGAAGCAAAAAGCCGGACAGCGGAAAGCTCAGCTTGATCATCGTTCCCATGCCGGGCTGGGATTCAGCCTGAATGCCGATATTCATTTTCTCGCACAGCTGTTTAACCAGATACAGCCCCATCCCCGTCGATCGGGCCACCTGCCGGCCGTTGTCTCCGGTAAAGCCTTTATCGAAAATTCGCGGCAGATCACGGGCGCTGATCCCACATCCATTGTCTTCGATGGTCAGCACCACCTGACTGTCCCGCGCTTCGGCAGCAAACCGCAGCTGAGGTTTCTCCGCCGCCCGATATTTGACGGCGTTGGTCACGATCTGGCCGAGGATGAAATCGATCCATTTCACATCGGTATAGACGATCTGATCCAGATTCTCCCGCTGAATTGAAAACTGCCGGGAGATCAGGATTTTCGCATGATTTTTGATCACCTGACTGACGATGTGATCCAACGAACAGCGGCGGATCACGTAGTCTTTTTCCACCACGGAGGAACGGGTGTAGTAGAGTGCCTGTTCGACATATTGATCGATCCGGTCAATCTCCTCCTCCAGCGAGCGCGTCACCGGATCAGGATGATTCTCAATGATCAGCTTGCTCGAGGCGATCGGCGTTTTGACTTCATGCACCCAGGTTTCAATGTAACGGCTGTAATCTTCGTTGCGGCGGCGGTATTCGGCGATCGTATCGTTCATCGACTTACTGACGATCCGGAACAGCTGCGTCAGCTTCTGCCCTTCGACAAAGCCGGGCGACTCGACGATCTCCGAAAGATAATACTTTTCTTCCAGCTGGTCAAGCAAGTTGAACGTCTGATCGAAAAAGGTTTTCTTGCGGTAAAATTCCACGCCCAGCGTGACGCTGGTCAACGTCAGATAGAGAAACGCCAGAAATCCCAGCGCGAAACCGCTGACGCGCAGTAACCGCAGCAGCACCCCGGCAAAAAGCAGAAAAATCGTCTGGCCCAACAGAAACAGCCAGCGGTCCTGAAGGAATTCTTTGAACGTCATATGCGATACCCCAGCCCGCGTTTGGTCGACAGATAGTCCGGGCTCACGCCGATACTTTCCAATTTTCGCCGCAGCCGGTTGATATTGACAGTCAGCGTGTTGTCGTCGACAAATTCCTCCGACTGCCATAAATCAGTCATGATTTCGTCGCGGCTGACGATCGTGCCCTGCTTGCGCATCAACAGCCACAGGATTCGAATTTCGTTTTTCGTCAGCTCCACGCTTTGATTTTCGTGCATCACGCAGCCCTTGCTTAAATCCAGCGTCACGCCTTTGACCTCTAACAGCCGTCCCTGATCCTGCGGATAGGCGCGCTTTAAAACTGCCTGAATATGCGCCAGAAGGATCTGGACATTGTAAGGCTTAGTGATGAAGTCGTCGGCGCCTAAACTCATGCTCATTAACTCATCCAGATCGCTGCTGCGGCTGGTCACCATCAGGATGGGAATCGAAGATTGCTGGCGGAGCGAACGGCAGATCATATAGCCGTCCATTTCCGGCAGATTGATATCCAGTAAGACCAGATGCGGCTGAATCCGCAGGATCTGTTGGTCGACCTCATGAAAATCGGAGAGCGTCAGCGCCTCATAGCCATAGCGGTTTAACAGGTTCTGCAGCTCCACCCGGATTTTTTCTTCATCTTCGACAATCAAGATTTTAAACATTCCCAATCCCTCCTCGTATGGTCTTATTATACACTAACAGAAAATCTTCCTGCCATGGCTTTTCCGCTCTCTAACAAAACTGTTAGATTCCATGGTTTGAAAATCACAAAAAAGTCCTGATTACAGGACTTTCAATCCCGGTTTCCCGGGAAATTTGATTTCAAATGGTGCACCGAACGGGACTTGAACCCGTACGAATAAATCACACGCCCCTCAAACGTGCGCGTCTGCCGATTCCGCCACCGGTGCATTGCTTAATTATTATAGCAAAGTTCCATTCAAAAAGGAAGAATTTTTATTCACACGTCGCTTTTTCATGAGCAGGAAGAAACAATGGGAAATCATTCAAAAAGAAAACAGAAAAAACCGCGGCTGAATCAGACCGCGATTTCCTGTAATCAATCGGGATTTCCGTTTTTTTCCGGCAGCACCCGGCTGAGCACCGCATAAAGCAAATCAATATCAATCGGTTTCGCGACATGCGCAGTCATTCCCGCCGCCATGGACGCTTCCACATCCTCCGCAAACGCGTTGGCCGTCATCGCGACGATCGGAATCTGCCGCGCGTCCGGGCGAGGTAATTGACGGATTGCCCGGGTCGCTTCATAACCGTTCATCACCGGCATCTGGATATCCATTAATATCGCGTCGTAATACCCCTCGGGCTTGTCGCTGAAGTTGCTGACCGCCTGTTTTCCATCACAGCAGACCTCAAACCGGGCGCCGGCCAATTCCAGAATGCCGCTGAGAATTTCCGCATTGATCTGATTATCTTCCACGATCAGAAAACGCCGCCGCGCCAGATTTTGATCCACCTGCGGCTTCACGGTCAAAGTCTTTGACGAATCCGGATTATCCGTTTCTCCGCTGAAATCCTGTTCACATTCCAGTTCGACGATAAACGTAGAGCCGTGTCCGACTTCACTTTCCACTTGGAGACTGCCGCCCATCCGTTCGATCAGACCGCGCGTGATGCTTAATCCCAATCCCGTCCCCTCGATCTGTCCGACTTGCGGACTGCGGGCAAACGGATCGAACAAATGGGCCAGAAACTGCGGCTCGATGCCGATGCCGGTGTCGCGGATTGTAAAACGGTATCTCACCTGTCCCGGGGATGAACCGGCGATTTCCTCCACGATGAAATCCACCTGGCCTCCCTCCGGAGTGAATTTGACGGCGTTGCTTAAAATGTTGATCAGAATCTGATTGATCCGCAGCGCATCGCCAAAGAACCGGGTGTGTTCGATCCGCTCGGCATTGATATTCAGCCGAATCGCTTTGGCTCGCGCCTGCGGTCCCATGATTGCCGACAACTGTTCGATCACCTCCGGCATCCGCAGACCAGCGCGGTTCAATGTAATCTGCGAACGCTCGATCTTGCTCATATCGAGAACGTCGTTGATCAAACTCAGCAGATGTTTGGACGAATAGGTAATTTTTTTCAGACAATCCGCCACCCGCCGGGAATCATCCAGATGGGCTCTCGCCAGCGCGGTCATCCCCATTATCGCGTTCATCGGCGTGCGGATATCATGACTCATCGCCGAAAGGAAATCACTCTTGGCCCGGTTGGCTTCCTCGGCCTGGATCAGCGCATTTTCCAGTGTCTTTTTCGTCTGACGTTCCGCGGCGAGCATCTCCGTAACGTCCGCGCGCACAAGACAGACAGTCTGATGATCGGCGTCCCCCCACAGCACGCTGACTTTTTTTATCCGATCGCCAGCCTCGCTCTGATAAGGAAACAGGAAATCATAGCCTTGCGGCTCACGCTGCAGGCGCTTTAGCATCGTCGCCAGGGCAAATTGCCGGCTGCTCTCCTCCGCGCTGCCGCTCTGACTGTGGCTGCGGGCAAACTTGTCAATCGCTTCGTCGCAGTTTTCAACGATATACGGCGGCAGATTCTCCACGATAGTCTGGCGTGTATGAATGGTCAGCCGCTGCGAAGCGATATCAATGAAGCCGGCCAGTTCAAAGGTTACGGCGGCTACCCGCAGCAGTCCCTGCTGCTCGCGCACCGAATCGGTGATGTCGGTCCGGGACAGGCAGATCCGGTTTAACCGCCGGTCCGTGACCGACACAGTGACGTTTTTCATGCGCAATTCGCCGCGTGGATCGCACATTGAGAATGTGAATGTAAACGAGTTTTCTTTCGCCAGCCGGGGTTTCAGGAATTCCGGTTTCAAATTGCCGGCGTAGCGTTCCTTATCCTTGGGCAGCACATGGCTTTCCAGCAGCTGATCAATCCATTGAGAATAGCGGCCATGCGTCCTTGCGGTCAGCGCCGTCTGTTCGTTCTGGGTCAGAATCTTAAACGTATCCGCACCCAGGTCGATATCGGCGACAAAATCGTAGTTGATTTTTGACAGCTGCTGCAGAATCAGGTTGGCGATTGTCTTTTCCGTGATGTCCGTGACAGTCAGAATCCCCGTAACGTCCCCGCTGTCCGGCGTCGTTACCATGTTCATTTTGATTTCGACATAGCGGCCCTGCGATTCCCTGGGCAGCTGCACGAAACATTCCTGAATCTGCACAGTTTCTCCAGCCGCGAATTCCCGCCGGGCCGGCTCGTTTAAATAATGATCAAGGAAATACCGGCGCTGATCCGGCTCGACGATCAACGACGCCAATCCTTTAAAGAACACGTCGCGGTCGTAGCCGAAAGTCGCCAGCAATTCGGAATCCGTGTAATCCATGATGTCCAGAATCACGCCCTGAGTGATGTTGCAATGTCCCGCTACCAGTGCATTTTCCCCCGGTGTGCGGTAATGTTCAAGAATCAGTTCGTTATACTGCTGGCGAATCCGCTGCTGTTCCAGCCGTTCCCGGGTGATATCGTGATGCAGCGCATAGACGCGGATTTCCCCTTCCTCACCCGGGATCATCGCCAGCTTGCTGCTGACCCAGATCTGACCTTTGTCTGCCGTCAGCATGCGGAAAACAATTTCGCCCTGAGGTTGGCGGTCGGCGATGAACTGAAGCAGCTGGCGGCGGACTCTTGCCTGATCTTCCGGATGAATGTTCGCGGTAAAATCCTGCCGGATCGCCTGACTTATCGCAGCGTAGCTCATCCCCGCCATTTCGGCAAATCCTTCCGAGATGTATTCCGGAATCAGCTGCCCCTTTGGCGTACATTCGATCACCGTCACGCCGCCCGGCAAATTCTGGACGACCGTCTGAAAATACTGCGCCAGCCGTTCGTTTTCCTTGCGGACGCGGACTTCCTCGGTGATCTCACGAACATGCTTGATATAAGCCCCGATCCCGTTCCAATCCGTTTCACGAAAGCGGGTCGCATAAAAACGGCCGGGCTGATCGACGGACATCTCATGTTCTTCATTGTCCGGCGCGTGTGTTTTCAGCGTGCAGAAGGCGCAGGGCTGCGACTTGCCGAACAGCACTGCGTAGCATTTCCGGCCGGCATATTGTTGATCATTGGAAAAAATTTTATGGTTATCGTTGACATAATAAAGTTCATAGTTCTGCTTGCCGATCACATAAATCCCATCCGAGGATTCATCGGCGATACTCTGGTACAACCGGGTTTCCGCCGACATGCCGGTAAACACCGCATAGAACTGCGTCGATTCCGACAGGGGACCCATTCGCCGGCCGTTCAGGTGTATCCAGACCAGCGAACCATCGCGGTGAGGACTGCGGTAGGAAACGTCCAGCACCTCGCCGCTGACTAATGCCTGCCACGCCGCTTTCTGCACCCGCTCGCGATCCGGCGGATAGATTGCGTTCATCGCATCCTGATGGACGAGAGTCTGAAATTCCTGCTTTCCATAACCGGTCAGCTCTGCGACGCCGGCGGAGAAATACGTCGGGATAAAGACCTTGTTTTCCACTTTATAACTGGCGATTCCGCCGGGGATTGAATTGACCAGATGATTCATCTGGAGCTGCGCTTCCTTGAGATCGGAAATATTATGGAACACGCAGTGAAGCAGCGAACTGCCGTCCTCCTCGCCGATCCAGCTGATCTGTACGCGCACCCAGACGAGGTGACCGTCACGGTGAGCCATGCGGAATTCCAGCGTCGCCGGCTCATGCGTGCGCACAACTTCTACAGCCTGGGCCTCGACGCGGCCGCGGTCCTGATCATAGATCAACTTGCCGGCGTCTGCGGCAGCCTGGGCAGAATATTCTTGAGAAGTATATCCGCTGAGCGCAGGCACGCCATCGGAGAAATAAACGGTCTCCAACTTGTCCGTCACTTTATAAACGGCAACACCGCCCGGGATTGCGTTGATGATCTGCTGCATTTTCTGATTGGCGGTGTTGAGCTGTGTTTTTAACGCGGCCTGTTCGCTGCCGTCCTGAAACAGGCTTACCAGCACCGTTCCCCATTGAGGCAGCGTGCCCATCGAAACCTCAATCTGAATTGCACAGTAACATCCCTGCTTTTTATCCCACGCCCGCAAGCTGTGCCGCAATGTTCCGCGCTCTGTTTTCAGCTGTTGCAAAGCCCGCTGCAGTGCTGGCCGATCTTGTGGATGCACGGCAGTCTGCGCCAGAAGTCCCTCTGCAGGTTCGCCGAAGTGCTGCCGAAAAGCAGCGTTGGCATACAATGGCGGCGATGCATTGTCCGCAAGCTGATAAATCACGAATCCGCAGGCAAGCGCGTCCCCCAAATTTTCCAGCATTGTGAAAAATGACGGGACTTCCGGTGTCAGTACCAACAGCGTCGCCGTTTCCTCAGCAATCTTCAGCGTCTGAACTTCCGTTGTGTAGCGCGCCTGCGTGCGGGGATTTTGCCAGACAGCCGGATTCTGGTTTTCCCCGATGTTCTCCAGCCAGCCGCTGAAGTCGGGATCCTGACTCCAGCTTTGCGCCGCTTCGTTGGCCGGCTGCCATTTCATCTGTGAACCGCGGACAAACAAGATTGTTTTATGGGAATTCATAACGAACACGCGGTCAGCTCGGCATACATCCCTCTGACCTTCTCAAACTCCTGCCCGATCTTTTCCAGCTTTTCTGGATAATCGCCCCGAACTTCCAAGCGCCGCAAAGGCTCCACGATCTCGCAGACCGCTTCGTACAACGACGTTAATCCCAGATTGCCAGATACGCCCTTGAGCGTGTGAGCCGCCTGAAAAGCAGCTTCCAGATTTTTTTCTTCTATCGCTTTCTGCAGCGCCGGCAAGCTCTCATCCTTGAACAACATGCCTAAAATCCGCACATACATGCGTTCCTGCTGCATAAACCGTTCCATTGTCAGCGCATAATCCACGCCGTAGGCCGTCATAATCATTTTAACGTCTGACATCCGAAAACCTCCTTGTTTCCGATAAATTCATTCAGCGTCCGGATCAGTAAGTCCGGATCAATCGGCTTCGCCAGATGCGCGTTCATCCCGGCCGCCATGCTTTTTGCGATATCGTCGTCAAACGCGTTGGCGGTCATGGCGATGATCGGAATCTGTCCGGCATCCGCGCGCGGACTGGTGCGGATCCTGGCCGCGGCAGTTAAGCCGTCCATGACCGGCATCCGGATATCCATTAAGATTGCATCGTAGTAATTCAGGGCGGAAGCCTGATAAGTCTGCAGCGCCTGTTCGCCGTTTTGCGCCGTATCGACGCTGAAGCCCCTGTCCTGTAAAAGCATAACCGCGACTTCGGTATTGATGGCGTTGTCTTCGGCCAGTAAAATCCGCCGGCCGGTAAAGTCCAGCGTCTTCAGATCCAGACCCCCGGCGTCCCCGGCGGAAACGATGCCGGCGAAAGTTTCATGGACGCCCGCTGC
Source organism: Holdemania sp. 1001095H_141210_F2 (assembly GCF_015558105.1). Taxonomy (NCBI): domain Bacteria; kingdom Bacillati; phylum Bacillota; class Erysipelotrichia; order Erysipelotrichales; family Erysipelotrichaceae; genus Holdemania; species Holdemania sp. 1001095H_141210_F2. The sequence continues at coordinate 147,357 of NZ_JADNPO010000003.1, read as the reverse complement.
CAGACCGAGCTTGACCTCAACGATAAATTCCGTACCCCGGCCCTTTTGCGAACGGACGCTGATTCTTCCATCCATCAGATCGACGACGCTTTTGGAAATTGCCAGCCCCAGCCCGCTGCCGCCGGATGTCGCCGTCGTCCCGGTTGACTCCTGAGAGAACGGTTCAAACAGATGCGGCAGAAACTCCGGGCTGATGCCGACGCCCGTATCCCGAATCACAAACCGGACGACGGCGTTGTCTTTCTTTGCCTGAAGCTGGCTGACGTGCATCACCACCTCGCCGCCGGACTCTGTGAATTTCACCGCGTTGCTTAAGATATTGACCAACACCTGCTGCAGCTTCATCGCATCGCCCATATACTCCTCCTGCAGCGAAGGTTCGACGATGCATTGATAACGCACGCCTTTGTTCGCGGCCTGACCGGCGCACAGCGTGCTGACTCCTTCGATCAGTTTCCGCGTGGATAAAGGTCCGTTATTTAAAAGCAGCTTGCCGCTTTCAATCCGGCTCATGTCGAGGATATCGTTGATCAGTCCCAGCAGAAACCGCGAAGACAGCTGAATTTTTTCAATACAGTCGCCAATGCGGACCGGATCGTGCAGCGACTGGGCGGCGATTGCGCTCATTCCCAGAATCGCGTTCATCGGGGTGCGAATCTCATGCGACATCCGCGAGAGAAAATCCGTCTTCGCGGCGTTGGCCTGCTGCGCGGCGTTCAGTGCGGAAGCCAGCTCCGCTTTCTGAATCTGTTCCTGACGCACGACCTCGGTCACGTCGCTGCGCGTCACGCACAACCGGTCCAGCCGGCGGTCGAGATAGAAAACTTTATACAGTTTGACACGGGTCTGTCCCTGCTTGTCCTGCATTTCAATGGAAAAGGTATAGGATCCCTTTTCCGCCAGCTGTTGTTTCATAAAAGGCAAATCGAGCTGACGGCGGTATTCCGCTTCAAACTCCGGTTTGACATAACGCCGGGCAAATTGTCCGATCGCTTTTGAAAATTGATCCTCCTTTGGAATCATCGGATCGTTGGAAGCATGAATCCGCAGTTTTCCGGACAGCGCGTCGATTTCCGCGATGATGTCGTAATTCAGACTGACGATCTGATCCAGCAGCTGTTCCTGCAGCTTTTGTTCCGTGATGTCAAGGGTATAGAAAAAGACGATGAGTTCTCCGGTTTCCGGATTCAGGCAGGAATGAAACGTTGTATGACTCCAGAACGCGCCTTCGCGCGTACTGCGCAGAAATTCAAAATGATATTCCGTCTTGCCGACGGCGTAATCGGCCTGGACCTGTTCGCGCCGCATTTGCTCTTCAATCCGCAAGCCGGTCAGCGGGTCGATGGAGGAATGCGCAAACTGAGCGATCACCTTGTCATAGCTTTCGCCGATCTGAGCAACGGCGAAGTTGGCCGTCGTCAGATAGCTTTCCAGCACATTGCGGGTCAGATTCAGCCGTCCCTGACCGCTCTGATTGCCGCTGGCAGCCTCCACAAAGTAACGCAGTTCCCGTTCGTACAGTTCCTTCTCGCGCCGGTGGAGCTGCTTTTCCTCAGTAATATCAATAAACACACAGTCAAGATACGGTTCGTTGTTTTCCATAAACAGCTGAGCTTTCACCGAGACCCACTTCACGCTGCCATCCTTGCAGCAAATCTGGTTTTCAATGTGGACGGTTTTCGCCTGACGCAGCTGTTCGCGCAATCGTTGGGCGATTTCCTGCAGTTCCTGCGGGGCGATGATCAGCGCCAGCTGATTGCCCAGCTCGGCAAATTCAGCGCGGGTGTAGCCGATGAACTCAAACAGTCCGTCGTTGGCGCTGACAACGGTCAGGCTGGCGTCGTAACGGCAGCGGAAAACCGCGCCGGGAATGTTGTTGTACAGCCGCAGCACTTCCTCCTGCGCCTGAATCTGTGCGGTGATGTCATAGCACACCGACGAAATCGCCGGACGTCCGTCCTCCGCCTGCAGCCGCCGACCCAGATCATGAACCCAGATATAACTGCCGTTCTGCTTCTTCATCCGATATTCCACCGTGTATTCATCGCTGGTTTTCAGCTGATCGGCGACTTCCTCATCAACCCGCTGCCGATCGTCCGGATGCATGCAGTTGATGATCCGGCCCTGGATGTCCGCGACGAATTCCGCTTCGTCCCGATATCCCAGATACGCCAGCATCTGATCATTGATGAAATAAAACGGGAAGCCCTCGGCGATATAGCCGCCCATCATCCCGCCCGGGAGCGTGTCGTTCAGCAGCTCTTCCCGCTGGCGGCGCAGCCGTTCCACAACCACCGTCTGCGGGTAGTGCTCACCCGCCTGCTGACTGCGGCCCGGTTCGGCAAAATGCAGACTGACGATTTTCCAGGTCTCCGCCTGCCGCCGCAAGATAAAAAACCCCCGAAGATGCCAGGCATACTGGGAGTTTTGAAGAATCATTTCAGTAAAAACAGAACTCAGATCCGCTTGTAAAAAACGGACTTTCATCACAGGAAAAGCGGCCGAAAACGGTTCGGCCAATTCCTGAATATCCGCGACGATATACGCGCGCATCGCTTCCCGCCCGCTGGCGGCTTCCTGTTCGCCAGTTCCGATAAAATCAAGGTCCTCATCCAGATAGCCGACGGTTTTCTCCACATCCCGTGCTTCAAACCAGGCCTCGCAGAACTGCCGGACTATTTTTTCACAATTTCGCTCCTGATCCCCCATACATTCGCTTCCTCCCATAAACGACAACGGCTCTGACAGCCGACCTTTGCGCATTTCAACGCGCTGTCCGCGCGGGACAGCACCTCATCCAGCGTTTCGCTCAGATCCCACATTGCAATCCCGGCGGAGACTGTCAGCGGCACGTCCTGATTCCACCCGGCCTCGACAAACGCCTGGCCCAGCGCTTCGCCCTTTCGGACAACCGCTTCCTTCCGCGCCGTCTTCTTCATGACCACAATAAACTCATCCTGCCCTAATCGGGCGAAGATATCGCTCTGACGGAAATGTGAGCGCAGCAGACGGCTGAACTGACGAATCCGCTGATCGCCGCAATCATGACCAAGCTGGTCGTTGACTTTTTTCAGATTGTCAAGGTCGAACAGGAACAACGCCAGCGGGGCATCGTCCTGACGCAGCGACTGACAAACCGCATACAACCCCCGGCGGTTTAACAGATCGGTCAGATAATCACGATAGGCTTCCTCGCGCAGGATTTGTTCCTGCCGCCGCAGAACACTTAATCTCTGCGTGCGCTGGACGCGTTTCCACAGACTCATCGGCGTGTGCGGTTTGCCCGCAAAATCATCCGCTCCGATATTGAACGCCGCTTCCTCCCACCGGTCGTCCCAATATCCACTCGCAATGATCGGAATATCGCGGACTTCGATGCGGTGCTGCAGCGTTTTCAACACTTCGACTCCGTCCGGATTTTTTATATCCATACTTAAAACAATCAGCCGGATCTGGCTGGCATAGAGGTCCAGGCACTGGTAAACACTCTGACCATCGCCGACGCATTGCACCTGATACTGCTGGCTTAAAACGCGGCGCATTTCTTCGCAATAACGAACGTCTCCATCCGCTAACAAAAGCATCGGCTTCTGCTGATCAGGAAGCGGCTGCACGTTGTCCAACGCCTGATTCGCCTTCTGTTCGCACTGTTTCTGAAGCAGTTTTTCAAATTCCTCGCAAGGCATCGGCCGCGCAAAATAATATCCCTGCACATAATCGCAGCCGGTTTCCCGCAGCCGTTCCAGCTGTTCCCGGGTTTCCACGCCTTCCGCCACGACGCTTAAATTCATCCACCGCGCCAGACTCATGATGAAGCGCAGAATTCCCTGATTGGTCGGCTTAGCTGTTTCGTTCTGAATAAATTTCATATCCAGCTTTAAAATATCCAGCGGCAGCTGGTTCAGCATGTTTAATGAAGAATAGCCGCTGCCGAAATCATCCATTTCAATGACAAATCCCAGCGTCCGCAGCTGTTCGACCGTCGCGATGATCTGGCCCGGGTTTTCGGTATAGGCACTTTCTGTAATCTCCAGATGCAGCCGGCTTGGCTGCAGCTCATATTTTTTCAGAATCCGGGTCAGAAAGTCAATCAAATCGCTGTTGTAGATATCCGCCCGGGAGACGTTGACGGAAACCGAGATCGGCGGATAGCCTGCCTGATCCCATTGGTGCAGCTTGGCGCAGGTCTGTTCCCACACATATTGATCCAGCTTGGTGATAAACCCGTTGCGTTCAAACAGTGGAATAAATTCGGCCGGCGACTGAAAGCCCCATTGCGGATGATTCCAGCGCACTAACGCCTCGGCGCCTGCCAGCTGATCATCTTTAATCTGAAACTTTGGCTGCAGATATATCACAAACTGCCGTTCTTTCAGCGCAGCTTCCATACTGTCAGTAATCGCCTGTTCCCGCAGCAGCTTGTTGCGCAGCGTATCGTCATAGGCAGCGACGTAGTGATTATATTGTCCCTTGATCCGGCGCACCGCCAACAAAGCCCGATCGCACATCTGTTCCACCGACACCTGTTTATCGCGGATGACATAAACGCCCCATTTCACAACGACGTTCTGCATGTTCGCCAGCGTGTTGATCTCGCTGTTGGCGTTGATAAAAGATTCCTGTGGATACGCTTGCGGACGGCGCAGCAGACAGGCGAACTGATCGGCGCTCAACCGGCCGCAGATTCCGCGGTCGCCGATTTTTTCCTGAATCATTTCAGCGACGCTGATCAGCAGCTGATCGCCCGCCGGCACACCCAGAATATCGTTGATCAGTTTAAAATTCTCAATATTGGAGCACAACATGTCATATTCCTGATCCGGATGCGCCTGCAGCTCCTCCCGCACCCGCCGGTAAAAGAATTCCTTACTGTAAAGGCCGGTCAGCCGGTCATAGCGGAACTGATTGATCATCGCAGCGTTTTCGCGCAGGTTAATAATACTGGCGACGCGGTGCAGGATAATCTGCGGCCGGTACGGTTTGGCGACAAAATCCGTCGCGCCGTGGGAAAGCGCCGCAACCTCGTCGGATTCGTTGTCGTTCTGCGTCGCCACAATGACCGGAATGGAAGCAATCGACGGATCGTTTTTCAGAATGGATAAAAACGTATAGCCATCCATCACCGGCATCATAATATCCAGCAGGATCAGGGAAACGTTATCCTTCTGATCACCCAGCACTTTTAACGCTTCCAAACCGTTCTGCGCTTCCAGAACTTTATACTGCGGCTCTAAAATTCCCCGCAGCATGATCCGGTTGATCTCATTATCTTCCACGATTAAGATTATTTTTTGTGAAGTCATCTTCATTACCCCGCTTCATCCGCCTTGCTTGGACTGTCGCCGGAAATCAAAAACAAGATTTTAATTTTCAGATTTCCAACCAGTTGTCTGAACTGCTTAAAGAATTAGGGGAGTGTTTTTATCTCTGCCTGATATCCATTGAAATAATTTTAGCATAGGGTAAAGGGAACCGCAATCTCTTTCCAGGGTGAAAGTCGTTCGAATATGGTAATAATTTCAGTAAATAAGTTTAATTTCATCCGGTTTTCTTTTGAATGACAAACCTGAACATAGATTAATCCGGATTGAATTCCTGACTGATTATAAAATGGAATTGATCTATCTAACCCTGGATAATTATTTCATTTCCCTAACTATTTCCCCCGATCCTGCCCGAAAGGAAAAACAACGAAAAAGGGCTGGCGAACGCCAGTCCCTGACTCAAACATCTTTTCATTTCAGGCGAAGCTGGATTTAAAGCTGGATCAGCGAAGCATCAGCCGGCTGCCCTGATGCAGGATATCCGCGATCAGGTTCAGCACCGGATTGTATTGATCCAGAAGGCAAAGACTCATGCCTCCAAAAACAAACATCGTCGTGACAAACCAGCGCAGATTCTTAATCATCATCTTCCGCTTCCTTCTGTTTTTTAATCCACCAAAGCAAGCCTGCCGCCACGCCTAAACTGATGAGCAGCCATCCTGTTTTTTTCTTCATGAAGCCTTTCCTCCTTGATTTCTGGCTTCATTATAAGAAATATTCCCGCCGCTCTCCATCGTTTGAGCTTACAGACAGCTTACAGTTTCGTCACCCGTGTAAAAAACATGATTTTCTGAAGCCTCATTTTAGTAAATCAAGCCTGAGCGGCCTGCCCCAGTTTGAAAATCGCAGTTTTCTCATAAAAAAAATAGAAATTCGCTTACCGGGCGCCTTTCTATTTCCATTCCAACAGGAATGATTTTTCTATTGCCAGGGAGTCTGGCTTAACGGGGGAAAGAAATTAATCAAACTTCTCATTTGATTGTCTTCATTATAACCTCCGCTTGTGTGAAAAACATGGTCGAATTGTGAAATATTTGTGTAAGTCAAAAGCAGTTTATTCTTCCTTAATGATAATCCCCAAAACCCGGGCCAGATCCACCGCCTGCGCCGGATTCACAATCACGCCCCTCAGCTCGTCGCCGCACAAGGCAATTCCTTCGATCGAACAGGTGGACAAATCGACGCCGCTGAGATGACTGTGGAAAAACTCACTTTCATCCAGCTTGCAGCGTTGAATTTCAAAGCTGGAAAACTTTCCTTCGCTGAATGAAGACTGCGTGCAGATGCAGTCCGCAAAGCGGCAGCTTTTAAAACTGGAGAACGCGAAGTTGGAATAATCGAGCGCACAGTTGAGGAATACCACGTCCTGCAGCACGCAGCGCGACAGATCCGCGCCGGTCATGCGGCAATGATCGAACACAACCCGCCGCAGCGTGCTTTCACTCAGCTGACAGTTGGAAAAATCGCAGTGATCGAAAATCACGTCGATAAAATAATTTTTCTCGCTGATCGCCGCCATCGTCACCTTTGTCAGCCGGCATTCGCTGAATTCCCTGCCCGGCGCTTTTTCTTCCGGCCATAAATCATCGTTGATTTCCAAGCCGGTCAGTTTTTCCTGCGCCGCCAGCGCGGACGTCAGCACAGCGGGATCCAGCTTCAGGGGCAGGCGCGGCGCTTGCAGTTCTTTTTTGATTTGTTTCATGAACTCATCCTTCCTGATTCTTTTAATCTTATCACAGATCCAGTTTCTTGCAATGAAATCCAATGTTGACAGCCCTTGTCTATCGTGATAGACTCAAGACAGAAGATGTGTCTATTGCAATAGACAGGAGGTGCTTTATGGAACAGGAACTGAAACTGCATGAAGCGGAATACCGTTTTGCCTGCATTATCTGGGAACACGAACCACTCAGCTCCGGCGAGCTGGCGCAGCTGTGCCGCCAACAGCTGAACTGGCAGCGTACAACGACGTATACCGTGTTGAAAAAGCTTTGCACAAAAGGGTTCTTTAAAAATGAAAATGCCGTCGTAACAGCGCTGATCAAGAAGGAACAGGTGCAGCAGTATGAAAGCCGCAAGGTGCTGGAAAATCTTTTCGACAACTCGCTTCCGGCGTTTCTGACCGCATTTATGGCCGGAAAGAAAATCAGCGAGGATGAGGCTGAAGCGCTGAAAGCGTTGATTGACCGCTGTCAGGAGAATGATGATGAACGCGGCGCTTAATTTTCTGATCGGCAACAGCGTCGCCGTGTGCTTCGTCTTCCTCGTTGTCGTGATTCTGCGATGGCTGCTGCGGCATACGCCGAAAATCTACGCCTATGCCTTATGGGCGGCGGTGTTTCTGCGGCTGCTTTTGCCGGTATCGATCAGCGCGCCGGTCAGCTTTGTCCCCGCCGGCGCAATGGCCTTGAGCGAACAGACCGCGCAGGCGCTCTCGCTTCCGCGCAGCGATGCCCCTCGCACGTCCTTAATCCCGCCAGAAACAGCCGCAGCTGCGGAAACCCGCCCTATGTCCGCTTCCCAACCGGCCGCCGGACTTGGAATGTTCTGGCTGATCGGACTGGCCGTGATCGTCAGCGGCAGTCTGCTCCAATACCGCCGGTTTCTTCGCCGCTGTGTCCGGGGAACTGAAATTCAGCCTGGAATCTGGCGGTGTTCCGACCTGGACTCGCCGGTTCTGATCGGCCTGGTTCATCCCCGGATTCTGCTTCCGGAGGGATTAAATGAAATAGAGGAAACCAGCGTACTGCTTCATGAACAGATGCATTCCCGGCGCAAAGACCCGTGGATCAAGCTGGCCGCTTACGCGCTCGTCTGCGTCTATTGGTTTCATCCGCTGGTCTGGGCCGCCTTTGCCCTGATGAGTCAGGACATGGAAATGGCTTGCGATGAAGCGGTAATCCGCCGTCAGGACAGTCCGGGAAAACAAGCCTATTCCCATGCCCTGGTCGAACTGGCTGCCGCCTCTTGGCAGCGCTTCCCGCACCCGCTGAACTTTGCGCGCGGGTCGCTGCGCAGGCGAATTGAGAACATCCTGAATTATAAAAAACTACCGTGCTGGGCTGGCGGTCTGCTGACGATGGGACTGGTCGTCGTGCTGATCGTGGCGCTGTGCAGTCCGCATCAACAAAACGCTTTCGACGCGCAGGCAAAAACGCTGGCTGAACAATTCTGTTCAGCCTTGGTCGCGCAGGATGACGCAGAGCTGCGGTCACTGCTGTCAGATCAGAGTACCGCTGACCGGCAGGAGCTGCTGCGTTTCGCGACTCCGGAATGTCAGGTCTGGTCTGAAAAACCGGCAGTTTACCGGGATCAGATCCGGGTTCAGGCAGACATCGTGATCCAGGACAGCACTCTGTATGCCTCCGGCGATGCAACGCTCAGTCTGATGATGCGCTCGCAGGATAAGGATTTATTTCTGGAACGCGTGCAGGTCGGCGAAGCCGCCCCCTTTGATCTCGATCCCGCGGACGCCGACGCGTTCATGCCGCTGAACGATATCGTCGATCGGCTGCGGGCTTATATCCCGCAGGCGGTGCTGGACGGCATCAACAGCCGGACAATCCCTTCTTCGCATTTCTATCTGCTCGCCAGCTACGATGATCCGCAGACCCGAATCGCTGACAGCTACCGCTATAATCTCCAGATCACCGTTGACGCCGACCGGATGACCTCGCTGCACTTCCGGGATTACGGTGCGGACGCCTCGCAATGGCCGCTTGTCAATCTGACGCAGGCGCAGGGGCAGGCGCTGGCCGAAGCCTTCGCCCAGGATTTCCTCAAGCTGGATCAGAATCCTCCATGGGAACCGGCCGGGATTCAGGAAACGATCGGCGGCGACTACGACAGCTGGAATGCGGTGCAGGACGGGGTCACCTATACGATCTGCATCGATCGGGAACATGCGTTTGTCGTCTACTATTTCTCCGAAGCCGAATAATCCCAAATACATGATAAAACAGGAAAGATCACGGTCTCTCCTGTTTCTTGTTTATTCTTCTTTCGTTTGAAAATCAGCGCCAGCCTTATAACACAAGCTTTACGACCGCGCGGCCGGCTTTCGGCTGGAACGCAGTAATCGTGATTTCCGCACCCTTGCGCGCCTGCACCAGCCAGCGCAGGGTATGGGTCAGCGGCGCGTGCGCGCCGGTGGTGACTTCACAGGAACGATACTCGGCGTTGACGCCGGAATAGCCTTCCAGATCGCCGATTTCCGTAATTGCCTGACCGGCGATGAAGCTATCAATCTGTCCCTGCAGCGAAACCTTGACCGGTCTGGCCGTCCCCAGAAGCTTCGCTTCCCGGCTCAAATAGGTCGGCAGATAGCCATCGTTGGAAATCGTGACGGTCACTTCCGCCAGATCCGCGCCCAGCCAGTTCACGTTTGTCTTGTCGATCGCCAGCTGCGGCAGCGACTGAGCGTAGCGCAGGCAGAACTTCGTCGTTTTTTCCACTTCCTGCAATAAGAACGCATTCGGACAGTTTTCCTCAGTAAATTTCAGATTCAGTCCGCCGATTTCCACTAATCCCAGCTGCGGATGTTGATACGGCGTCCAGGCTTCCATGCTTTCCGGGGCGTTTTCCGCGCACCACGCCAGCACCTTCGCCATCGTGTCCAGACATTCCGCTTCGCTTTTGGCGTCGCGGCGATCCCAGTCGATCTTGCAGCCGGCCCGTTCCAACAGATTCCACAGTTCCAGCGTATAGGCAGGAATGCCCTGATCCTGGAAGCACCAGTCGTCAAACGCGCCGGAGGAATAATTTTCCTGATCCGTCATGAAATGATCGAAAATGTTGATTGCCGGATAGCCCATTTCTTCCGTCGCCATCGCCGCGATCTCGCGCAGCCGGCGCATATCGTCGGGATCCGCGCTCTTTTCCGGGCGGGTTCCCGGCGGATACAGAATCACGCCGCCGCTGGTATGATGCGTTGCGACCGCGCCGATGTTGTGATGGGCCAGGACAAAATCCACTACCGCTTTGTTTTCCGGATTGCTTAACGGGTAAGCCCCGGCCCCGGCCTGGCGGGATTCATGGAACCAGCCGAACGGATAGTTGCGGTTGAAGTCCAGTCCCCATAAGGTGGGAGCCGGCTGAATCTCATTGCCGTTGGCGCCCTTCAGCACGCCTTCACTGACGACCGTGTAGAACTCGCCTTCGCGCTCGTCCGGCTTGCGTTTTTCCATTAACTGCGGGTGCGTCTTGCTGATCTTCCAGGCGCCGTGCTTGTCCTTGATCCGCATCATCCGGATCACGCCGTCCTGATCCATGTCTTCCGGCACTAAACCCGGCTGCTGCACCGGCGTCAGATACGGCCGGTCAGCGGAACGCAGGTCATACGGCGAAGTCAGATACACCTCGCTGCCGTCCACGCTGATCCGCGGGATGACATAGAACGTCAGGGTGTCCGCCAGCCGCGTCAGCTGGGCATCCTCGCCATAGTTTGTGCACAAGACGTCGAGCGTATGCAGCGCCGCCATCGAACCGGTCACTTCCCCGGCATGCGTATTGGCGTCGATATAGAACGCCGGCTTCGCCAGCGGATCGCCCGTCTGCTTATTGGTCAGCGTCAGCGCCCATACGTCGCGGTCCTTTTCACTCTTGCAGATCGATTCCATCGCAAGTAAATCCGGATGGTTTTTGACCAGCGTCTGCAGCGCTTCGGTCAGCTCGGAATAAGCATAGTAATGATCGTACTGAAAGGTTGTTTTCATTCGGACACCTCCATCTTTATTTTATATTCAGTCCTGCCCTGGCTTAGTCAGCTTGAATTCAACGATTTGCTCAGGCCGGCCGGTAATCCTATGATGCGCCAAAATCCTGTTTTTTTACAACACTTTGCTTAAGAATTCAATCGTTCGCGGATGGGTTGGATGATCGAAGATTTCCGCCGGACTGCCCTGTTCGGCGATCACGCCTTCATCCATAAACAACACGCGGTCACTGACCGACCGGGCAAAGCCCATTTCATGCGTGACGATCACACACGTCATGCCGCCTTCCGCCAGCTGCTGGATGACCTCCAGAACGTCCTTGACCATTTCCGGATCGAGCGCCGAGGTCGGTTCGTCGAACAACATGACGTCCGGCTCCATCGCCATCGCCCGCACGATCGCCAGCCGCTGCTTCTGACCGCCGGAGAGCTTGCGCGGATATTCGTGCGCCTTGTCCTCCAGGCCGACCTGCTTCAACAGCTTCATCGCTTTCTCTTCCGCTTCCTTCTGCGGAACCTTCTTTTCCAGCGTCGGGGTGATCGTGATGTTTTCCAGCACGGTTAAATGCGGGAAAACGTTGAAATGCTGGAACACCATGCCGATCTTCTGACGGTGGTGGTCGATATTGATCTTTTTGTCGGCAATGTCCACGCCTTCAAAGATGACCTGGCCGCTGGTCGGCTTTTCCAGCAGGTTCAGACACCGCAGAAACGTCGACTTGCCGCTGCCGGAGGGGCCGATGATCGAGACGACCTCGCCCTTATGAATCGTTTCGTTGATTCCTTTTAAAACTTCCAGCGATCCGAAATTCTTTTTCAGATCTTTGACTTCAATTAATTTTTCTCCTGCATTAATCACTGACGCTCATCCTCTTTTCCATATATTGAATGCCCTTCGATAAGACAAAGGTCACGACGAAGTAGATCGCGGCAATGATGATCAGCGGCTGCCAGGCATAGAACTTCGTGCTCATTAACAGCGTCCGCGTATACATCAGCTCGCCGATATAGAAGGTGGAAGCCAGCGAGGTTTCCTTGATCATCGTGACAAACTCGTTGCCCAGCGCCGGCAGGATATTCTTGACCGCCTGCGGCAGAATGATTTTCATCATCATGTGCCGGTTGGACATGCCCAGACTCTTGGCCGCCTCACTCTGGCCCTTGTCGACCGCCTGAATGCCGGAACGGATAATTTCCGCGACATAAGCCGAGCTGTTGAAGACCAGCGCGATGACGACGCAGGCATATTTGGACAGGTTCAGCCATGGGAAGGCCATTGGCAAAAAGAAGCGGAAGATATACAGCTGCACGAGAATCGGCGTGCCGCGCAGCACTTCGACATACACCGCCGTGATGAATTTCAGCAGCGGATTTTTCGACAGCTTGATAATCGCGATCAGCGCGCCGAAGATCGTGCCGAAGAAGACCGTGATTGCCGCCAGCTTCAAGGTTTCCCACAAGCCGCTCATGAAGATGCCGGAATTCTCCTGGAAGACCTGGATGACGCCCGGCGACTTCTTTGCGACGCCTTCGGAGCCATCGAATTCAATGCCCAGCTTGGAAGCCAGCGTCTTGGCTTCGTTTTTCCATTGTTCATACAGCCCCTTTTCGTTGATGTCCGCAATTATGTTGTTGATCGCGGCAATCAGCTCCGTTTCGCCTTTTTTGACGGCGAGTACGTTGCCGGCATGCTGATCTTCCAACGTCGTATCGAAGCGCGCATCCGCCAAGATCAGCGAATTGTCCTTGGATACATAGCCTTTGGCCACGTCGCAGTCGGAAGCCAGCGCATCCACCTTGTTGGTGGTTAAGCTCAGGATGCCGATGTCCATCGACGTGATCGTTTCCAGCGTCGCCTGTGGCAGCTGGGTCTGCACATAGTTTTCCTGCAATGAGCCGGCCTGCGCGGCGATCAGTTTCCCATCGAAGCTGGCCAGCTCCGGATACTTCTCCGCATCCACGCGGCGGATCATCAGCCCCTGACAGGCCGCTTCTCCGGTTTTGTTAAACCCGTCGGATAATTCAAAGGAATCCTCGCGGTCTTCCTTCCAGCCGAAACCGCTGATCGCCATGTCGCTTTCGCCCAGATCGACTGAGCTGAGCACCATCGCGAAGTCCATCGCCTGAATTTCCAGCTCGACGCCCAGCTGATCAGCGATGTACTGCGCCATCATGATGTCGGAGCCGACATACTGGTCCTGTCCTTTCCTGGAATCGTCGATAAACTCCTGCGGCGCAAAGTCCGGCGACGTCGCGACGATCAGTTTACCCCGCTGCAGGATTTCCTCCAGCCGGTTGGCGGGATTGCCCTGAGCCGGCTGTTCCTCCTCGGCCGCCAGCGACAATCCGGTTGTGATCCACAGGCAGAAAATCATAACGGCCAGGATCAGCATGTTCTTCATCTTTCTCATATTACCCCTCTTTTCCAAACAAAAAAGCCGTTCCTCTATCTAGGAACGACTCACATCGCGGTACCACCCTAGTTGCCGGAACAAAAACATCCGACCCCCTCGTTCGTTAACGCAGACTCACGTTTCAGACTACTGCTTTCATCTGAACTTCTCCCAGGTGCGCTTCGCTTTTGACAGTGCCGCCAAACTTTCACTCTGTTTTGGCTCGCTAATGGATATCTCAAGCTACTCTCCTGTTCACTGAATTTTGAATATGGATTCAGTTTAAGCGAAACTGAGACGGTTGTCAAGACGGAAATGAACTGCTTCGCGATAAAAAGAGAAATTTTACATCAATCATGTAACTTCTTACATTCTTTTTTTATTTGTCCGGCTGCGTTTATTTATCATAGATATGGGTGATGTTTTTCAACAGGATGGAAAGACTGCCGTCAGGATTAGTGATGAATTCCACATGGCTCTGATCGTGCATATAATCAATCGGCAAAACGATCGAAATCCCGCTGTCGGTCACCAGCTTCTGCTTTTTCAGCTTGGCGTCGTAGGCGGAGCTGGTCACAACCATCCGCTGCTGATCCAGACCACGGTCCTGCAGCTTCGCCTTCGCTTCAAACAGCGTCGAAGGATCGTCGACGTAGATTTCCTCAAAGACTTCCTCAAGGTTGACTTCTTCCTTTTCCTGCAGCGATTCTGCAACTTTCTGCTTGAACTCGACACGGCGGTTCATTTCGGTCAGATCGTCGCTGGGATGAATTTCCTGCACGATTTTCTGCGCCGCCTTGATCTTCTCCTTCGGCGTCATTTCAAATTGTTGATTTAGCAGCAGTTCCGAAAGCGGCGTAAAGCCTTTTTCCTTCTTTTCAATCAGCTGTGTCAGCCCGGTGAACAGATCGGTGCAGAACTCGAAGCTCACCCCGGCCGACGCGCCGGGCAGCGTCGTCTGGTATTCGACTAACTCCAGCCGGGTCTGGCGTTCATCCTGGCTGAGATGGTGAATCAGCGAGCTGCGGTAATCCAGAATTCCGACATATAAGCTTAAATGCCGGTCGATCTCCAGCAGCGCGAACAGAACATCCGCGCTCTGGCCGCCGTTGCTTTGGCGGTAGTTGAACAGCTTTTCCAGCAGCTGCAGCGTAAACTGGTAAAACGCCTGCCAGTCCGAGGCTTTCAGCACCTCATCCAGCTGGACCCCGCCGATGCTGGCCGTTGTGCTTGTGCGGCAGTGTTCGCTGCCCGTCAGACGCTGCAGCCGTTTTTCCAGATAGGTATTTAAAAAGTCCGTCGGTTCCAATTCCACCTGCGAAACCACAGGCATCCCCAGATTCATATCCAGGCTGTGCAGAATCGCGGTTTTTAATTCGATCGTTTCCACGAGCGATTCCTCCTTTATCCTGGGCTTAGTTTACCTTTTTTTCCGCAAAAAGAAAAGACATCTCGTTTCTGAAATGTCCTGCTTCCCCGTTTTACAGCTGCGTCATACCGCCGACGGCAGCGATGATTTCCTCGGTGTCCAGCGTGCTGAACCGGCTGCGGTTAAACCGGATCGTCTTCGACTGCATATCGACGATGACCGACAGATCCACGTTCATATAGAAACCCTTGACCAGACATGTGCGGATTGAATCCTTCGCCAGATCATGCTTGACGATCGCCAGACTTTCCACATCAGTATAGACTGGAATTCCCCGATCTTCCGAATACATCTGAAGTTCTTCCAGACGGATATAATCGACGACGAATGCGTCTAAATTCGCAATCCGGTCGGCGTACTCCAATAACTGTAAGGTCGCGTTTTCCTCCGCCATCAGCGGCACGGCATATTCTTCCACCAGCGTGTTGCCGATGATTTGTGTTTGTTTCTTATTCATCCTGCTCACCCATCCTGCTCCTTTACTTATCATCATTATACTATGTTTTAGGAAAAGTGAATATGCTGAATTGAATAATATCCTTATTTTTTTAATTTCGACAATGTTCGACATAGAAATGATCACAGCGCTTACATTTCCGTTATTTTCCTGCTTATTTAATTATGCTGAAAAGAGTGCCTTTTTCATGCCCGCAGCGATTTAAAAAGTCTGGAATCAAACTCGTTCCAGACCGGTTATCCTGATGAAAGTGACCGAAATCGAGATTGGAAATTTAATTCTGTCCTTCCAATCCGTCGATGAACGCCAGCACCTGCGCGACGTCCTGATCCGGCTTTACTTTGTCAAAACGCTTTAAGATGTTTCCCTGCTCGTCGATCACAAACGTCGTACGCGCCACGCCCATCACCTTTTTGCCATACATCATCTTTTCCTGCCAGACGCCATAAGCTTCGATCGCGATCCGTTCAGGATCGGAAAGCAGCGTAAAATTCAGGCTTTGCCTGGCGATGAATTTCTGATGGGATGACGCGGAGTCTTTGGAGATGCCGATCACCTTGAGATTCCGCGCGGCCAGTTCGGCAAAATGATCGCGATAGCTGCAAGCTTGCTTTGTGCAGCCCGGCGTGCTGTCCTTGGGATAAAAATAGACGACGACCTTCTGCCCCAGGAAGTCATGCAGCGCTACTTCGTTGCCCTCGCTGTCGTTCAGTTTGAAATTATATGCTTTTTCCATGATTGTTCGTCCTTTCTTTGTTTTTTTATTTTTGTCAGCTTTATCATACCCGTTTTTCCGGTTTCTGCCTACTCTGACGCCCGGATTTTCTGCTTCCTTTACCGTAATCAGAGGATATCCACGTAAACTTTTGAAGATAAAGAAAGGAATGGGTATCAGGAAAAGGAATATACAGCGAATACTTCATTGAATTTTGCGAAAAGAAAACAAAAGATGATGATATAATCAACTTGAAAAGACTGCCGATAAAAAGCTGAACTCTAATCCAGTTTTACTTACTGGCTGAGTTGATCGGTAACAGCTTTCACTCTAACTGGAGGTTAACAATGAAAAAAATCATCGTGGCTGCGGATTCCTTCAAAGGTTGTATGTCCAGCAGCGAGATCGGAGCGCACATTCAGACTGTGACGCATGAACTTCTTCCGGCGGCTGAAGTCACAGTTCTGCCGATTAGCGACGGAGGCGAAGGCTTAGTTGAAGCTGTCGTTAAAAACGGTGGCTTTCTCCGTCAGGAAGGGATGTTCTGCGATCCTCAGCGCCAGCCATGGAGCGCAGTCTGGGCCAGGAGGGGATCGGAAGCCGTGATTGAACTGGCTCAATGCAGCGGGCTGGGGTTATGCCAGCCCCGCAATCCTGCTCTGGCTTCAACCTACGGCACAGGTCTGCAAATCAAAGCGGCTTTAAACGCCGGATGCAAAACGATTTATCTGGGTCTGGGCGGCAGCGGCACGCATGATGGGGGATGCGGAATCGCGGCGGCTCTGGGCGTACGTTTTTCCCATCAGGGAAAAACCTTTCTGCCTACCGGTTTGACATTGGATCAAATCGAAGCGATCGACGTTTCCGGCTGTGAACTGCGAAACTTTGACGCACAGCTGATCTGCCTGTGCGACGTCGCAAATCCATTGTTCGGCAGTACCGGGGCAGCCCGGGTGTTCGCCCGGCAGAAAGGCGCAGATGAACGGCTGATCGGCCAGCTGGACCGCAGTACGGAAGCGCTGACGCGCAAAGTGGAAGCCTGGCAGGCCTGTTCCCTGGCAAATCTGCCGGGATTGGGCGCGGCCGGGGCCTGCGGTCTGATGTTGAAAGGGTTGTTCAACTGTGAAATCCGCAGCGGACTAAAACAGCTTTTACAATGGATGCGGCTGGACGAACAGCTGGCGGAAGCGGATCTGATCGTTACCGGCGAAGGCCGGATCGACGCGCAAAGTTTACAAGGCAAGGTCCCGCTGGGTATCCTTCGTCATGCTCAGCAGGCAAACGTACCGGTTCTGGCGGTATGCGGTCAGCTCGGTATGGCGAAAACAACGCTGCTGGAAGCTGGATTTTGCGATGTGCTCGTATTGCAGCAGCCGTCCATGAGCGAGCAGGAAAGCATCCTGCACGCCCCACAGCGGCTGCAGGAAGAATGGAGACTCTGGCTGAAACAGAATTTACCGCGGCAGGAACTGGCTGAAAAATCCGTCAGTGTGTCATAAGCGCAGTCAAGAACATTTTCCCGGACATTGGATTATGATAGAATAAGAAAAAGAGCCAAAAGAGGTATACCATGAAAATCCGTCATTACCCTGCCGCTCAGCGACAGAAAATTCAAGCGCTTTTAGACTTCAGCCGGCGGATGCTGCGCACCCAGCGGCAGACCTGCGTTAAAGCGTGCAGCTGGGACGTATCGGAAATTGTCCCCAACAAACCCTTGCCGCCATGGGAAATTTTTGCCGCGGAGGAGGATGACGGTCAGATCATCGGAGCTTTGGCGCTGGATCCTACCCGCTGGCAAATTGATTTGTTAGCGGTCCTGCAGCACCATCAGGGCGAAGGCTTATCCAGCGAACTGCTGCATCAGGCCCGCCGGTTCGCGAAAAAACATCATCATTTTGAGCTGCAGGTGATCGTCCTGATGCCCTCGCTGCCATTCTTTTTGAAAGAAGAATTTACGCTGATGTCCAGCGATCATCATCCGGTCCAGCTGCAGGAACGGTTCTTCATGCGGCAAACGTTGCGGCCGCGGCTGGTGCTGGCGGCGGAGCCCTTTGACGACGGCTGGGACGCCCGGGCGTTTAATGAGAGCCTGCAGGCGCTCGTACCGATTTCTCAATGCCAGTCGGTTTCCTGCAATCTAAGCGATGGACAACATGGATATGTCGACGCGCTGATTGGCCAGTCGGTCTGCCAGCGGGTGACCCTGCCCGTTGATCCGGCTTTCCCTGCCCGAAAAATCAGTTATGCCGTGCGGGGCAACAACGCGATTCTGGAACTTTCCGCGCTCGCTGATGAAACCAGTACCCGGCTTGGCGGTCACCTGATCCTTCATGCCCTCAACCAGGGCTGCCGCCGGTTTTATCTGATGCTCAGCAACGCCATACCGCAGGATGGCGGTTTGGGGATGCTGGAAGTGCTGGGCATGAAGTTTGTTTACGACGATCTGGGTGAAATCGTCCGGGCAGACGATCAGGAATTGAAGAAAACGCTGCGCGGATTGACGTTCATCGCGCTGTGCGATCCCAAGGATTTATACCGCAATGCCCTACCTGCTTCGCCGCTCATTCGCTGGCTGCAGCAAACTTCGTCCGCCGCCGAACCGGGTGCAGGCGCAGGTTATGGGCTGGGCTATACGATTCAGGTGCTGCTGCGCGGGAAATGTCAGGATGGCGTCGCTGCCTTGATGTCGACGATCGGTTTTCGAGAACGGCTGCGCCATGCGGACGCCTTGCTTTGCTTCCGCCAGAAATTCCTGTCGCCTTCCTCCTCCAGTTCCCTGCCTCAGGCTGCGGCAATCGCGCATCATGAAGACATGACGACCATCTTAGTGACGCCGGCAAAGACAAACGCCGCTCAGGCTGAAATTCTGGGCTTTGATCATGTCTTCAATCTGCCGGAAGGACCGTTAAGCGATCAGGATGTTCAAAAGACATTAAGCCGGATTCTTAACGAGCTGAACGGTTTATAGCCGGAATAGCGGTTCAATTTCATGAAATCTCCTTCCATCATGAAGGTGCTGCCCGGGAAACCGGGCATGGGATTCACTGACAATGCAATGACGTGGATCAGCCTGACTCTGGATCGTATCGCTGCGTGAAATTTCCGGCAGACTGCGCTCTGTCTCGTTTCGTCACAGATCGGAAAAGTCGGGAGGTGTCAGGTCCACGGCGATGATCCCCCCGTTTTCAACAGCCCCTTTGCCAGCCAGAATGTCTGGTTCGGTCAGAATCATCAGAATTCAAACGGTGCCTTCGTTCAATGCTGCTTCGAAGAACTGGTCATAATCGCCGAGGAATCGCCGGGATCGTCCAGATGGACAATCAACAACGCGTGCCCAGGGTGGGAATGTTCTTCGCTTGAAGCGCTGTTGGAAGCCGCGCGGCAAAACCTCGGGGTCACACTCCTGTCTCAGCCGCTGGCCCATCAGAAGATCGAAACCCGGCGCTTCACCCCCGTGATCGTCAGTGATTTCCGTTTAGAAAATTCTCTGTCGCAGCTTTGTCATAAACAAAAATACAAAACCCCGGCGATGCTCAAACGCATAAGACTGGCGGAAACGACGGCGCAGGACTGACGCAGGATGAAGGCTGAGAACAGCGCCGGGATCCGTGCTTTTCTATTTCATGGACGCCTTTGATGCCTTTGTTTTTGTGCATCCCTTGATAATGGAAGGGATAAAAACAGATAAAAGCCCCGCGGCTTTCGTTTCTGAAAGAACGGGGCTTTTCATTTTGATTTTCTTGATCCGTACCGGTTCTCGTTACAGGGAATACCGACGGATTCTAAATTTCTGCTTATTTGTTCGCTGCCGCGTTAGCGCCTGCGATCCGGCCGAAGACCATGATATCCGCAATCGCGTCGGAGCCTAAACGGTTGGTGCCGTGGATGCCGCCGGTTACTTCGCCAGCCGCATACAGATTTTCAATGACGTTGCCGTCAACATTGACCACCTGAGCTTCCGGATTGATCTTGATGCCGCCCATCGTGTGGTGGATTGCCGGAATCGACTTCATGATATAGTAAGGACCTTCGCCGAAGGCGATCAGATCGCCGCGCTTGTTGAATTCCTCATCCTTGCCCTTTTCGCAGTATTCGTTATACTTCGCGACGGTGGCCTTCAGGTTTTCCGCATCGATGCCGAAATGCGCTGCCGCTTCTTCGATCGTGTCGGCTTTTACCAACATGCCGCGTTCAATCAGATCATCATATTCGTTTTGATGCTGCTCGCGGACGCCGGAAGCGACCATCGAAGCTTCGTCCCAGAACAAATACGAGAAGCCGTCGGTGGTTTCCGTGACCGCTTTGGAGATGACGTCACGGCGTTCCAGTTCCTCAACGAACCGCTTGCCTTCCAGGTTGACTAAGATCGCACGGCCGTCCAGACGGACGTCGCCGACATACAGTAAGCGTCCGGTTTCCGCATCGCAGGTCGGATAAGTCTGGATCCATTCCATGTCGACCAGCTTCGCGCCGATCGCTTCCGCCATCGTGATGCCGTCGCCGGTCGATCCGACGCTGTTGGTGGACAGGATTTTTTCATCCATCATCGGGTTGTACTGCTTGCGCATTTCCAGATTGGAGCCAAAGCCGCCGGTCGCGATGATCACGCCGTTGTGAGCGGTGTAGGTCAGGGTCTGACCGTCATGCTGGGCTTCGACGCCGATCACTTTGCCCGCTTCGTCCTGGATCAATTTGGTCGCCGGCGTATCGGTCTGGATTTCGATGCCCAGCTCGTCGCATTTGGCCTTTAACTTCTGGATAGGTTCCACGCCGCTGGCGTTGAGCGGTACCAGACTGCGCTTGACAGAATGACCGCCGAAGAATAACATATTATCCTCAAACTGAACATGCACGTCGTCGCGCAGCCATTCCGCAGCGCTCAGGGCATTTTCAGCCAGAACCCGGACCACTTCCGGATCCGCGATATTGTCGCCGCCCTTCATGATGTCTTCATAGAACAGATCGACGGAATCCTCGATCCCTTCCTTTTCCTGCAGCCAGTTGCCCGGAGCGGCCATTTCCGCGCCGGAGATCAGCGTGTTGCCGCCGACCATCGGCATTTTTTCCAGCACGAGAACGCTCGCACCGTTTTCCTTTGCGGTGATCGCCGCCGCCATACCGGCTCCGCCTGCGCCTAAGACGATTACGTCGGCTTCGGTATTGACGTCCGCAGTTTTCGGCTCGTCGCTGGTCTTCGGCTGTTCCGCAGGCTTCTGCGAACAGGCGGTCAGGCTCAGCGCCATGACGCCCGCTAACGCCAGAAGAGTTACTTTCTTCATTTCTTTTTCCTCCCTTTGACAACATCACTTATTTGTGATTACATTAGCATTATAGCCCGGCAGGACTTGTTTGTATTTGCACAAATTTTCGAAAATTTGTACTTTATCAACCTGAGGTGATCCCCATGAAATTTAAAACCCGAATGATCGTGACATTCAGCGCGCTGATCACCGCCGCCTTTGCGGTTTTGATGAGCCTTGTATACCTGACCGTTTCCCACGCCAATCAACAGCTGGTCTCCTCCACCAGCGTCCAGCTGTTCGACGCCAAAGCCCGCGAAGCCGGCGACTGGCTGGCCCAGCGCGTCAGTGAACTGGAAATCATCGCGCTCAGCCCGGCGGTGCAGTCGATGGATTTTGACCGCATCCGGCCGTTTGTCGAAACGCTCAACGCCGACGTCGGGCAGCGCTATGGCAATCAATGGGGCACCTTCGCCATCGGCATGCGCGATGGGATCGGCTGGGTGGCCCAGGATAAGACGATCGACGTATCCGGTCGCGATTATTTTGAACGTGCAATGACCGGTGATGAACCATTTATTCTGAGCGAACCGGTCACTTCCAAGACCGACAACGCCCCGATCGCCCTGATCTGTTATCCGCTGCGCAAAGACGGTGTGCCGTATGGTTTTATCAACGGTGCGATCGCGCTCAACCGGCTGACGGAGCTGGCGCAGGGGATTGATTTCTATAACGGGATATCGTGGATTATGGACAGCGAGGGACGCAACTACACCGTGCTGCCGGAAGCGCTGAGCAGCGCGAAGCTGGCGCAGTTCGCCGAGCATCTGAAAGTGGATCCGCCGACATCCACCCGTTATGTCTCGGACGGCAGTTCGTTTTTCTACTTTACGCCGATCCCGATGACGGAGGATTGGTTTTTATGTACGCAGGTGCCGCGTTCCGTCTTGATGCAGAACACCTATTCTTTATTGGGAACGCTGGCGATGGTATGGATCGTCTTGTTAGGCGTGACGATCTTCGCGGCGATCCTGCTTTCCCGCACGATCAGCCGGCCGCTGGCTCAGCTGTGCGCCACCATGGACCAGGCCGGAACCGGCGATCTGAGCATCCGGGCAGAAGAACGGGGCGGTGATGAAATCGCAACGCTGGCCCGTTCCTTCAACAAGCTGACGGCCCAGATCCAGCGGCTGATGAACCAGCTGATCGATCAGGAAAAAGCAAAACGGCGGGCCGAGCTGCGGATCTTGCAAGCTCAGATCAACCCGCACTTTCTCTACAACACGCTCGATATGCTGCACTGGATGGCTTACGATCACAACGACGAAGACATGCTTCAGCTGATCAGCACGTTATCCAGCTTTTACCGGATTTCCCTGAGCCGCGGCGACGAGTTCATCCCCCTGCCGCGCGAGCTGGATCACGTCCGGTATTATCTGGAAATACAGAAAATGCGGTTTGCGGATCAGTTTGATTTCACGATTGAAGCTTCGCCTGAAACGCAATCGTTGTTAATGCTGAAGCTGCTGCTGCAGCCGCTGGCGGAAAACGCGGTTGCGCATGGCATCAAACCGTGCCCGCATCCGTGTACGCTGTCGATTCAGGCGCGCCGCCGCGGTGCGGACGTGGAAATTAAGGTCAGCGACAACGGTGTGGGAATGGACTCCGAAACGCTCGGCCAGCTGCGCCGGGCGTTCGACACGGGAAAAAGCAGTCTGGGCTTCGGCCTGGTCAACGTCCACCAGCGGATTCGTTTAACCTATGGCAAGGACTACGGACTGACGCTGGACAGCGCGAGCGGACAGGGCACGGTGGTTACAGTGCGGATTCCGGCAATTGAGGAGGATCATGATGTGGAAAGTATTAATTTGTGACGATGAAGCGATGACCCGGCGGGGCTTGACCAGGATGATCGGCCACTGCCGAAAGGATATGGAAGTGGTGGGCGCCGCGGCCCAGGGAGAGGAAGCGTGTGCGATGATCGAACAGCTGCGGCCGTCGATCGTCTTCATGGATATCAACATGCCGTTAGTCAGCGGACTGGAAGTCATTGAGCGCTACCATGAGGATCCGCGGCTGCGGTTTGTGATCATCTCCGGCTACAGCGACTTTGAATACGCGCAGAAAGCGTGCCGCTACCATGTCGTCGATTACTTGTTGAAGCCGGTCACCGAGGAACAGCTCAGCGCCGTGCTGGATCGCTGCGCGGCGATGCTCCAGCAGGAGATCACAACCTCCCGGATCGTGGTCCCGCAGCATCAGGACCGCCGGATGATCACACAGGTGCTGCAGGAAATTGATCGCCGGGCGACGGACAGCGAGTTTTCGCTCAATCAGCTCTCTGAACAATTTCACGTTTCCGCTTCCTATCTGTCGCGGATCATCAAAGAAGAAGTCAACTGTACGTTCAGCGAACTGATCAACGAAAAACGGCTGACGAAGGCGCGGACGATGCTGCTAAGTCCAGAGCCGTATCTGATGTGGGAAATCGCCGAACAGTGCGGCTTCACGTCGCAGCATTATTTCTGCCGGGTATTCAAAAACCGCTTCGGTCTCAGTCCCCAGCAATGCCGCCAGATGATGAAGGAAGAAAAACAAATATCAGAGGATTCCAATTATGAATGATCTTGAAAAAGCGCGTATTTTCTCCGTGCATCACAAAGCACAGTGACTTCAGGATCAGCGCTGCGGATGTTTCTGTTGTCTTGCCATTTTTGATCCCCGGGAAATTATGATTACAGGTATAGATGATCTTGTCGATCAGATCCGAAACGAAACCTGAATCTTCTAAATCCTTTCTTATCCTGCGCCCCTCTTGTTATTTTCTCACGCGTTGCTTCACTTGACCGTCTGCCTTTTTACACATTACACAAGGACATGATAAAAGCGCGATTGCTCGCGCTACTTATCATGTTTTTTAGTTGTATGTATTCTTCTTTATCCAGTTGATTTTGCAGCGCTTTAAGCTCAAAGCGATATTCATCCGAGCAGCCATCCAAACCGTGCATACTTTCTTTATATTTCTCAAACAATTTCTCCACTTCTGTTTTATACCACAAAAACAGTTTACTGATTTCTTCTTCAAAATTCCGCATTATTCTTTCACCCTGTTTTTTCAAAAAAATCCTTTGAAAAATAATAACCATTCTTATGCGATTCTTACTTGGTTTCGGGTAGGCATAGAATGTCCATACAAAGAAAAAGGCTGGATAAAGCGTTAAATGAAGCTTTATCCTACCTTGCCTTTTTATCTTTACCCAAATTCGATTAAGAACCTTTTAGATAGCGCTCTGCATTTTTATATTACTTAGTTTTTGTTGCTGCGATATATTTTTGATTTCTACTGTTCGGTTTATCTGGAATAGTCATTAGCAATTTTCCCTGTGCCATAAGCGGATGCAAATAGCTGGAAGAAAAATAACGGACATCCTTATATCCACAATGCAAAGCAATTTCTTTACGGCTATGCGGCTCTTTACAGTACATCATTATCTTTTCTTCTGTGCTAACTCGTTGGTTATCTTGTGGGGTGACTTGTTGGTTATCTTGTGGGGTTGCCAACAAGTTGTAATTCACATTTTTCAAAACCACCCGAAAGTCAGTTGGCGTAGAGTAGAACTCTGGCTTCAGCTGTTCAGAATATCCTGGGAGCTTTGCTGTTTCATTCAATATCTTTTTCAATCCGCTGCCACGGCGTTCCATGAATTTCATGCGGTGGAACAGGTCGGCGATGATTGGGTTGCGGCGCACCGAACCGATAGCATTAATGTCATATTCCTGAATTGGTTTTCCTTCAAACATTCCACCCGGCGATTGAATTTCCAGACGGTCAGCATACATATCAATGTGTATTTCACTGCCAAGGATGATGTAGTCCCGGTGGATCAGGGCGTTTACCAAGGCTTCAGTCACTGCCCTGTCTGCATAGTCAGGCTTATCTACCCGGTAGTGTGCTTCCTTTGCAAATCGTACTTTGGAGTTATTGCGGACGAAATCGCCGCCATTTTGCAGTAGATAAATCAGGTTGCCCTCAAACTCTTTATCATCCAACGCATCATCATAGATGGAACCTTTTTCAAGTCCATTCCAATGAGTGCAGAACACTCTGGAATTGTACACGATATGCTGGTCGGCAAGCAGTTTTCCCGCATTTGTCAAAAAACCGTTCTTATCTGCCAAACCAAAGGAAATGTAATCAGATGGCTCAAAGTGAAGCCCTGTCCGTTCCAGATAGGTGGCTTCCAAAAGTGTAAAGCTGTAATCTGATTTTTTCGCATCGGTAGCCAGCGCATCAAAGGAACGATTTGTGCCTTTCAAAATCAACTCATTTACCACATAATCCGGGGCAGCAATGCTTTCGTTTCCTACACGAATATAAGCTTCCATAATGCCGTCTGCTTTGTAATAGTAAGGCGTAGAACGACCGGCAGCTACAGTAAGCTCCAGAATGTTTTTGCCATCTTCCTGCATCGGTGTAAGTACAAATTGCGGCAGCGGAGTGATGCGCTCTTTAATCAGGCGGCTAATGGTTTCGGCATCGGTCTGAACATTCTCAAGACCATAAATGCTTCGGTCATCGGCAACACCAAAGAACAGCGTACCGCCGATGCTATTTGCAAATGCACTGACGCTTTTTAGCCAGCTTTTTGGTTTCTTCATTTCCAACGCAACCTTGAAATCACATTCAGTTGCTTCAGCAATATGTTTCTCTATCATAAAAGCCTCCTTTACACGGGGCGATTGGACAATGAGTAGTAAGCGATATTATATCCAATTTTTCAGGATATTTCAATTTAGGAAGGTTTTGAGTTTCGGTGTTTCTCTATTTTTTCAGACGTAATTTAAAGCTCGCTTTGTATCCAGTCACTAAATTTATTGCTTCTGCCAAAGATTTTCACTTTTAAGTATAAGAAAACCATCCTTTGTCAAAGTAAAAATTTCATATTCTTATTTTTACTTATAACTTCAACGTTAGCTGCTCGAAATCTTTGTGATAATCTATGAATTGAAATTTCTTTATCCCCGTATGTACATAACTCAATATACTCTTTTTCCCTTTATTGATTTGGTAGAACCAGAAATAGGCATTACTTTTTATGGAACGGCTTCTTTCTATGATTTTGATTATCAATAATTTCTTATCTATTTTTTCAGCCAATAATCCGATATATCCTATCTAACCATCAGCATCGTATTCAGATTATTTAATGCTTTTCATGTCCTGACTCTCACTCCTTCAAATCCATACTGTTGTTTCTTGAATTTGAAATTCTCCTCAATTTGCCAGCAGCTCATGTAGTCTCTCACAATTTAGATAACATCGTCTTTGCCTTTTACCCTTTTATTTGTAAGCAACATCATTGGCTTTTCTTCGCTTATCCCCTAGACGATGATTAAGGTTAAACATTAGCCGGAGTGGCTGGGCAATTCTACTCGAGTAGCAGAGATATAGATTTTTCTGTTCAGCTCTCGGAAGAACATATTCATTCTTATCTTTCTTTTTCTGCTTTTTGCGATTTGCCCTATATTCTTAACTTTTTTGAATAGAAGGCTTCTGTTTTCCTTTAATCGAACAATGAAATCAGCGCTGCTTTTTTGGAAAGGAAAAAATAATTATAGTATACACAGGCATCATATCTTCTGTCTTCAGCAAACGTGCATTATCCAGAAATGGTAGTCTACTGCTTCAATATTTTTAACCCCTTCATCATTTTCAGAAAGAAAGCCGGCGCTTGTTGCAGGGTAGATATGACTGTAAAAAAATAGCGACTGTTTCTTTTTTATTTTTGACCAAAATTCTAATACTTCGGTTTTTTTATCTTTCAGTCAGTCGTTTCGATGCAGCGCCTGAGGGTTCAGCGTGACGTGAAAATCCTCGGCCAGCGCAATGAAATCCTCCGTTGTGATCGTCTGCCGCTTATGCGGAGTCACGGAAAGCACCTTGATCAAAATCTCGGCAGACTTCTCAATCGTGTGCATCAAGCCAAACGTTTCATCAAAATCTGTTCCTGAACAGAACAATCCATGATGCGCCCAGACGACGGCGTTCACCTGTTCCATCTGCACACTCGTCACCTCGGCGATCGCCCGGCCGCCCGGCACCATCCATTTCACCACGCCGACCCCCTCTGGAAACACGACCGGACATTCCGTCGCCATTTCCCACAGCTCCCGCGTAAAGACCGCAGGTTCCAAAGGCAGGATAAACGTCAGGGCGATCAGGTTGGCTGGATGGGCATGATAGATCACACGGTGCTTCCCCTGCGTGACGCGTTTTTTCACCTCATGATTCATAAGATGCGTCGGCAGCTCGCTGGTCGGTCTTCCGCCTTCGGTCAAGCCCCAGACAATCCGGTACTGCGTGCCGTCGGCGCTGATCTCGATGATCGCCAGATTGGCGGCCGGATTCAGCTCGACGTTGCGCATATATTTGCCGCTTCCCGTCACGGCGAAGAACTCGCCGGCCAACCCCGGCACCTTGGCCGTGATCGGCTGCCAGGGCTGGCCAAAATCCAGCTGATTGTGAATCGTCTCAAGCTCGGTCTGCGGGATGCGGTACGACAGATTGCCGCCGTTGCGCTCGTGCCATCCTTGCCGGAAGCCGTCGCCGCACATCCGAATCATTCCCTGCATCCAGGGTGTTTCCAAACATTTCATCCTTGTTCCTCTTCCTCCCGTTTTGCCAGAACACGACGTTCATAGTCCTGTACGACTCTCAGCCATTCCTGCTCGCCCGGTACGCCCTGACGTTGACAGAAAGTCTCCCAAACCGCCCCCAGCGGCGCCATTTTCAGCTGTTCCTGCAGCGCCATCAGTTCGGTGAAACGGCGCTGTCTTTGCAGCTCAGCCAGCGTTGCCTGCGGCGTTAACAGGGCGTTGAGCAGCGCTTTGCGGACACTGCGCACGCCGATTGCCCACGCCGCGATCCGGTTGATGCTGGCGTCAAAATAATCGGTTGCGATGCGGATCCGGCGAACGTCATTGCGGATGATTTCCTGAGCAATCTGCCGCGTTTCATCGTCGTACAGCACGACGTGATCGCTGTCCCAGCGCACCGGCCGGCTGATGTGCAGCGCCAGCTCGTCGCTGAACAACAACATCGACGAAATTTTATCGCTGATCATTTCCGTCGGATGGTAATGCCCTGAATCCAACAGACAAAGCAGCTGATTCTGTGCGGCATAATTCATGTAAAATTCGTGCGAGCCGACGGTGTAGCTTTCGATCCCGATGCCGAATACCTTCGATTCCACGGCGATCTTCACCTTCGAGCGGTCATAATCCAACGTCAGAATCTGATCGAGCGAAGCTTTTAATCGGGCGCGCGGAGAAGTCCGGTCAGCTGGAATATCCTTTAATCCGTCGGGAATCCAGATGTTGACCAGACTTGTGTCTTCCAGTTGATCCGCGGAAGCTTCAGCGATTTTGATGCAGGTTTGACAATGGCGGATCCAGAACTGCCGGATTGCTTCATCTTCGCTGGAAAGGGTCGCAGCCTCCGCCAGCGGATGTCCAAACAGCGTCGGATTGAAGTCCAGCCCCAGTCCGTTTTCCTTTGCGAAAGCGATCCACGGCTGGAAATGCTCCGGCTTCAGCTGATCGCGGTCTACCTTTTGTCCTGGCTCAAACACGGCATAGCTGGCATGCAGATTCAGCCGGTGCTTTCCAGGGAGCAAGTGCAGCGCCGTTTCAATATCCTGCTTCAGCTGCGTGAAATTCCGCGCGCGGCCGGGATAATTGCCGGTCGCCTGAATGCCGCCGGAGACCGCCCCGGCCCCGTCGAAGCCGATCACGTCGTCGCCTTGCCAACAATGAATCGAGATGGGAATTCCGGCGAGCGTGTTCAGCGCCGCTTCCACGTCAACTCCCAGAAGCGCATAATCCGCAGCGGCCAGCCGGAATTTTTCTGATGAAACCGTCATGTTTTTTCCCTCCTTATGAAGAATATCGAGATCTGCCATCAGGACGTTGCGTCATGATCTGATCCTCTCCTTATTCCTGTTATTTCAAATAGAACACCGGGATTAAGTCCACGCTGACCGGGCTGTTGTCCGGGTTGGTTTCCATCAGCTCCGCCATCGAATCCCACCACTTCTGGCAGATTTCCGTTTGCTCCGAAGCCGCCCAGCGCTCCTCGTCCTCAATCTCTAACACCGCGAACAACGTCAGCGTTTTGGGATCGAGAAAGATCGAATATTCATGCCCGCCGTAGTCGTGGATCATCTGCTTCATCTGCGGCCACAGCTGATCATGCCGCCGTTTGTATTCTGCTTCCTTGCCGGGGTACAACTTCATTTTAAACGCTTTGCGAATCATTTTGACTGCCCCTTTCCGCGCCTCTTTCTCCGCTTTCTTTTCCAGTTTCAGTATAGCAGAAATCAAGCGGGAAAAGTAAAAAGCTTCGCTGTTTTTTCAGGAAAAGCAGCGAAGCGATAAGAAGCACAGTATTGACAGGACAGGAATTTCCGTTAATTCCTCAGTCCAGCATTCTTCAGCCAACCGCATGCCGGCTTGAATGACCTGATTGATGTAGCGTTTTCTGACCTCGGCGAAGTTCACGCTGCCCCAGCGCCAGCCGGCGTTGGTCTCAGGCAGCGGATGACCGTCCGACGCCAACAACATCGCCGCAGCCGGGATGCCGTAAACCGCGCAGACCTGAAGCAGGGCGGCGGTTTCCATGTCGACCCCGACGCAGCCCAGCGCACGCCAGGCCGCTTCCTTGTTCATCGTCTGACGATAGACTGCGTCGGTGGTCACGGTATCCAGAGACTTGACCGGCAGCGTCTTCGCCATCGCCTGATTCAGAAAAGCGCGCAGCGCAGGATCGGCCTCCGCCCATTCACAGTTTTCAGCATAATGTCTGGACGTGCCTTCCTCACTGTAAATCCGCGCCGGAATCAGAACGTCCCCCACCTGCGCCCGGGGATCGAAAACACCGCACAAGCCGGCGACGATCACCTTCTTTACGCCCAGCGCCAGCACAGTTTCCAGCGTATCAACCGCCGCAGGCGCGCCATAGCCGCCTTTCGTAAAGCAAACATGCGGAGCATCCCGCAATCTCAGACACGGCGGATTATCCAGAAAACAGGGCAGATGTTCGCTGATCACCTCACAGGGGTAATCCTGACGTAGCTGATCGAGCGCCCGCCCCATTTCAAACAACACGCACACCTCCGGCAGAACTGGCGGCGCTGAGGTACCGTGACTGCTTTTCACATGCCGCTGGGCCGTGATCACCGCTTCGCTGCGGTCTTCCGGATCAAACCAACGCATCTGGATCCTCCGATTCCCGCGCGGCCAGAATCACCGGAATCATCATTTCCTCCACACCCAGTCCCGCGTGCTGACCCTTAAACGGCGGCTTCCCGTTTTCCCACAGACCAAGGCAGCTGGAACCGATCGCAACCGCGAAAACATCGCCGAGGAATTCCCGCGTCCGCGGATGGATCGGACCCGGACCGAACAGTCCTTCGTCCAGCCAGGTTTGCGAGGGTTTCAATACGAACCGGTCGCCATATTTCCGTTCAAACTTTTCCCTGAACTCCGCCAGCCGTCCATCCTTCACAAAGAACGCTGTGCCGCGCGGCTCCACCGTCGGGCCAAAGCGCAGACAGTCCAGCAGCTCAGGATCCTCTTTCAGATTGATGTTGTCGACGTCGACCTGTCCATGATCAGCGATGATGATCAGGCCCGTCCGCGGATCCAGCTCGCTGGCCAACCTGCGGCAGCGCGCGTCGATCTGCTTCAATTCCTCCGTACACGCCGGATCCGAGGGACCTTTCACATGCATCAGGGAATCGAAATGATCCCAATAGGCATAGATGAACTGCGCGTCCTGAGCCTGGCTGTGCGCGGCGATTTGATCGCACAATTCATCGAAGCTATGCGCCCCGCCTTCGCGGAAAGCGGGATACAGCTCCAGCGCCGTTTTCCCCTGCCGGATCAGCTCTTCCTTCTGATTCAGAAACGGGATATGCGTATACGAGTAATCAGGATAGCTTCGCTCTCCGTAATAGCTGCGGTTCATGAACAGAATCAAGGAATCATCCAGTTCCTTAAAATATTGATGCCAGCCGATCCAGCCGTTTTCCGCCGGGGATTTCCCGCTGAGCACGCTGGTCGTCGCGGCCGAGGTGGTTGAAGGATAGACCGTCGTCACTTCCTTGAGCTGATGCGTCCGCAGAAAGCTGTCCTTTTCCAGTTTGGCTTCCAACAGCCGGGAGCCCATCCCGTCGATCAACAGCACGACGATCTGATTCCACTGATGGTCAGCCAGCCAGGCGCTCACCTGCGGATCCGCCGGGTGATGGACGCTCAATCCAAGCTGCTGCCGCCAGGCGTTGATCACGCTCAAGATTCCTTTGCGGTAATCAGGTTTTATCAATTCCATAGACTTAAACCTCCTTTTTTCTCAAATGCAAGCCGCCGTTTTGCGCTTGGCGAACAGAACTTAAAAACTCTGCCGCCGCAATCTCAACCGGCTTCTCTGATCTTCATTTTACTCAATCCCAAGGGAAAGAACAAAGGTTTTGCGATGAAAATTATCTGTTCCCGATAACTTTTACTTTTCGATTCCCCTGCGCCGAGGTAAAATAGATCGGTGAGGGATTAGAATTATGGAATTATTAAATGAGATTTTCAGTCAGTTCAACGCGGTACTATGGGGGCCGCCGTTGATTCTTCTGCTTTTGGGCACGCATCTGTGGATGACCGTCCGCACCCGCGGCGTGCAGCGCTGGGTCTTCAAGGGAATCAAATTATCGGTCACGCCGGATAAAACCGAGGGGGATATCAGTCCATTCGCGGCGCTGACGACAGCGCTGGCGTCCACGATCGGCACCGGCAACATCATCGGCGTGGCGACCGCAATCGTTTCCGGCGGGCCGGGCGCAGTGCTGTGGACATGGCTGACCGGGTTGTTCGGCATCGCCACCAAGTATGCGGAAAGTCTGATCGCCGTCAAATACCGCCGCAAAACGGAAGACGGCACCTATCTGGGCGGCGCGATGGTCGTGCTGGAAAAAATCGGCCATCCCAAGCTGGGCGTGGCGTTCGCGCTGTTAACCGGGCTGGCGGCGTTTGGCATCGGCTGCAGCGTACAGTCCAATGCGATTGCCGACGCGCTGGTTACCAATTTTCATTTCAACGCTTCGCTGGTCGGTCTGGTGCTGGCGGCCGTGACGTTCTTAGTCATCTTCGGCGGCGTCAAGTCGATCGCCAACGTGTGCGAGAAGCTGGTTCCGTTCATGTCGTTATTTTATACGCTGGGCTGCTTCTACATTCTGTATTATAACAGGGCGTATCTGCTTCCGGCGATCGAGCTGATTCTGCAGGCGGCATTTACGCCCCGGGCGATGGCCGGCGGGTTTATCGGCAGCACGATCATGACGGCCTGCCGGTATGGCTGCGCACGCGGTTTGTTCTCCAATGAATCCGGGATGGGGTCGGCGCCGATCGTCGCCGCCGCAGCCCAGTCGCGCAATCCGGTCCGTCAGGCATTGATCTCCTCGACCGGCACGTTCTGGGACACTGTCGTCGTCTGCCTGATCACCGGCCTGGTGCTCGTTTCCAGCATCCTCGCCAACCCGGCGATCTCCACGATCGGCCTGGAGGGCGGCGAACTGACGACGCTGTGCTTCGCGCAGATTCCCGTCATCGGCACGCCGCTGTTGATCTTCGGCATCCTGACGTTCGCCTACTCGACGATTCTGGGATGGAGTTATTATGGCGAACGGTGCATGGAGTATTTGTTCGGCAAGAAGATCCTGAAGCCGTACCGTGTTTTGTGGATCGTCGTGCTGTATCTGGGCTGCACGATGAAGCTTGATCTGGTGTGGACGATCGCGGACACACTGAATGGCCTGATGGCGATTCCGAATCTGATCGCGGTGCTGCTTCTGACCCAGGTCATCGTCAAAGATACGCGGTATTATCTGGATGAAGGCCATTTGGACGAAACCGATCCGGATATGGAATGATCTGAACAAGACACAATTAAACCAGACCCCATGAAGAACGAAACGTTATAATCCTGCAGGATTGCGGCGTTTCGTTTTTTTTCAGGTTTCTGCCGCGGGTTCGGAATAATACAAAAGCTCTTTTTCCTCAGGCATAAGAAAAAGAGCTTTTTGTGTCAATCATTTCATTATTAAGTATCGTTAATGAAGGAGGATCGCTTTCGCAATTTATGAGTCTGTCGTTTTCAGCCGGGCCTGGACAACGAAGCGATGCGTCGGTTCGATCGCCGAGCTGCAGGTGATGAGCGTCAGCTGACCCGTCCCATCGCTCAGCAGCACAGAATTGTCCTGCGGCGTTACGGTCAGGGTTTGATAGACCTCATAAACCACCGAACTGCTGCCTTGTTGAAGGATGATTTCAGCGCCGATTGCGATTGAAGGCAGATCGTGAAAGAAACCACCCACGACATTGCGGTGACCGGCGATTACGCAGTTGCCCGGACCGCCCGGTTCCCCGGTATTTTCCATGTGACCCAGACTTATCCTCAGTGTTTGCGCCGCGGTGCCTTCGCACACCGCTTCCTCCAGATCCAGCGACGGAATCCGCAGCAGCGCCGGGCCGTCCGCGAACGAGAATCGGGCATCGTCATCCATGAATTCTGTTGTCTGCGCTTCTTCGTGAATCCCCTGAGTCCTGCGGGTCTGCGCAATCAGCGCTTCCCGTTGCTTCAGTTCCAGAATCCGGCTGCCTACCGTCGTGGAAACCAGAAGAATCCCGGCGCCCAACAGGATCAGTCCGAAAATTTTCGTTTTCATCCGTGGCGGCGCTTTTTCAATGTCAGCGCCAATCCCGCGGCAATCAGAATGAAGCCGCCGGCCAGTGCCAGCACAAACTCCCGATCTCCGGTATAAGGCAGAACAGCTGCCGGGGCCGAAGACGCCGGCGTTTCAGATTCTGGTTGTTCTGGAGCTGGCGGGGCCGGATGTTTCTGATTGATCACAGCGTGAATTTCCAAACCGCTTTCCTGACCTCTCAGCGCACTGGCAACACCGTCGGCGTCGACCGTAACCTCAAACAATTCGTCCGTTTTCTCATACCCCTGCGGAGCGCTCAGCTCTGCGATCACATAGGTCTGGCCTAGTTCCAGATCCGTGAAATGAACCTGGCCGTGATCGTCGCTGGCAGCCTGGGAAAGCTGCGTCGTTTCATCAAAGCTGCCGCTTTCCGTTTTATAAATCGCAAAGAGCGCGCCGGAGACCGGCTTGCCATACTGATCTTGTTTCAGGAAGACAACCTCCCCACGCAGCCGTGCATCGCTGACCTTCAAAAGCTGAATCGTCCCCGCTTTCGCGGTGATTGTCACTGGATATTCCGTAGTATCGAGCACAAATCCCTGCGGTGCGTTCAATTCCTTCACTACATATTCGTTCTCGCCCGCCTTTGTTTTCAGCGCGGTAAACAGCGCTTTGCCCTCGCTGTTGGTGACGGCCTTCTGCATCAGGTAGGTTTCGCCCGCGGCATTTTTTGCGTACAGACCATATTCGGCCCCCGTGACCGGGGTATTGTCATCCGCTGCGGTTTTCGTCAGCTCCAGACTGGCGCGTCCGGGGATCCGCATCGCCGAACCGGCGGAATACTTCGACTGGAACTGGATTGCATCGCTGTTGGCCAAACCGCTGCTCTGATCTCCCATCCCGGCCAGGTTGGACAGCGCAAACTCACCTTTGGCGGCGACGTTGACAAAGGCCGAATAGTGCAGCACATAGGAACCGTTGAGATCCAGCGCGGCAGGCAGCGTAAACACCGCCTGATTGCCATTGACCTGAACGGCTGTTCCTTCAATCGTATCCGTTTCCTTGAAATCGCCGTTGGCTTGAATTTCAGCTTGCTTTAAAACAACGCTGTCGGGATCCAGAAGTAATTCCTCACTCATTGTATCGGTGATGACAAGACCGTCCGGGCAGACCGTGCTGAGATCTGCCCCGGCCTGGTTGATTTTGATCGTATAGTCGACGGTGTATTGATCGCTGTGAACGACGCTCGATTTGTCAAATGCCGTATTGGCGATCTCAAGCTTGGTCCCGTGGCTGACTGGCTCGCCTTCCTGCTTTTCCAGAACAGCGGTGTTCGTCAGCTTTAACAAAGCGTTCGCGTCGCTGGATGTATTGGATTGATCAAACCGGAACCCCTCGGGCAGATTCGTCGCATTCACGTCCAACACCGTGTTAAAAGTCAGTGTGACCTGTTCATGCAGCGTGCCCAGATCGATCTGAAGCTCGTTATTCACAATCACCGGCGTCATCGGAACGTCTTTGTTTTGTGAAGCATACCGGACAGTCAGACTGTTTTCCACATACCGCAGATACTCCGGCAGCGCATCCTTAACCCGAACATCTGTCAGCTCGGTACCGTTTTGATTGACGACAATCTTCCAGCGAAGTTCATGGGTTTGATAATCATAACCTTCAGCGCTCTTCTGAAGCACTGTGCTGGAAAACTGCGGCTGGGCGGAGGCGGTCAACGTCGGAATGGCATCGGAACCGAAGGCCACCTTGTTATGAAATTTCATTTTCGCATTATCCGCATAGAACAGCGGATCGGTCGCTTCGGTTTCATACTGGAACACAATCATTTCGTTAAAGGTATTCGTCTGACCGTCAGCGTTGGCGATCAGAATCTCATAATCCTGTGTCGTCTCAGTTGTCTTATCAGCCAGCGGATTGATTGTGATCGTATACCCTGTTTTCGGCGTGATCACCTGAGCGTTGCCGATATATTTCTGATTGGCCGTGGTCAAGGTATCCATAATCGTTCCATCCTGAACATCCAGAAGATTCTTATTCAGCGTCACTGTCCAGGTAATCCGGCGGGTCGCAGCATTGTAGCTCGCGGATTTTTCAACAACGCTGGTCGGCAGCTTGTGGTTTTTTTCAATGACCGGCGTGCCGTAATCGCGGGCTGGTTCCGGACCGGCGCCGTCCGGATCCCAGTTCATCTGCAGCCACGCCTTGTTGTTCAGATTTGTATTGACGTTCTGCGCTGTCAGATCGAGATCAAAGTGCGTGAGATAGGTGATCACGTATTCGGCTTCCTGCGGATGATTGATCGTCAGCAGTTTCTGATCACCGCCGCTTCGCCCATCAAAGGCAGGATTTAACAAAACCTCAGAGGGAACGGAATTTCCGTTCACCGTAACGTTGGCGTCCGCTGCGCTGAAGCTCAAGCGATCTTCCAGTTCGTCGTAAAGGGTAATCGTGTTAAAAGGCAGCGACTGGGTATGCACGACGAGCTTCCAGGTCATCGTCTTGTTGACAAGATCATAACTTTCGCCGGTTTTCATCAGCCAGCTGTCGCCCTTGACCCGCACCTCCCCCTGCGCCTCGGACAGTTTTGCGGAGCCGTCCGGCTGCCAGAGCTGGGCCGTATTGGTCACGGTCATCCCTTTGGAAGGATCTGCCAGCTGACCATCGTCGCCGATAAACACCGCGGGGGATGGTATGGTCTTGTATGTGATCACTGCATCCTGACTTAATGGCTGGTCAAGTGTGACCCGCAGCGTCTGCCCGTCGACCTGAACTGCAGGATGCGTCTGCTGCGAACCGACTTTCAGTGTCAGCGAATTGTCGACATAGGTCTGCTTCGCTGTCAGTTCATCGCAAAACAGAAATCCCGTCGTATATTGCGGAGCATTCTGTTCCTCATCAAACGGCGCGATTTGCCTGCTTAACGAAACTGTCCAGACAATCGTCCCGGAATTCTCATAGACGCCGCTTTTTGCGGTAACGGCCGGATCCTTGAGGGCATTGTCTGCAATGGTCAGGCGAATGGAGCGGTCTGTCCCTAAACTCATTTCCACATCCTGCCGGCCGCCGATTTCATCCATGTCCAATCTGGCGCTGAATTCAAAATTCATTGCATAAATTGGCAGGACGCCCAGATCTTCTTCGAAGACAAGCTTGATCTGATCCTTCTGCGCCCCGGCAGTGACGTGCGCTACCGTCTGCCCGTCAATCTTGATTTCCTGATTCAGATTCGGATGACTGTTTTCGATATATTCCGGGATCGCGATGTCCCACTCGCTGCCCGGCAGATTCATGGATTCCTCCAGTGGTTTCAGCGTGTAGCGTAAAATTAACGCGTCTTCTGCGGCGACGCTGTCTCCGTCGTTTAACGCGGAATCTCCGCATAAAAGTTCAACCTTTTCGATTAACTTTGCGCCATCCCCTGCGGCCTCTGCGGATACTGTGGGCGGCATCATCGCTTCCAGAGGCAGCACGCAAAGTCCGATGCAGCATAAAAACTGGAATAACTTCCTCATATTTCTCTCCTCAATCATTATTAAGCATGCGCTTAACAATGAGTTTATCATAGCGAAAGAACCAATTTATGACAAAATACAGTTTTTAATCGCATTTTTCAGTAAAATCATCTATACTAAAACCATGAGAAAACAAACGATAGACGCAGGACAGATTTTGGAAATTACAATCGCCCAAGCCGCCCGGGAAGGACTGGTGAACTTGTCCACACGCAGAATTGCAAAGGAATGCGGAATCAGCGAGGGCAGCATCTTTCATTACTTTCACAGCAAACCGGAGCTGTTAACAGCGTGTTTTTATCATGTTGACAGACAGGTTGACGAGCAGCTGAAACAGGCAGATGTCAAGTTGTTTTCCCTGCGCCGGAGCATCCGCGAGTTGTGGTTTTTGTATTTCGGTTATTTCGCGTCGCATGGCGATCACGCCAAATTCTACTCACAATTCCGCCATTCCTCCTTCTATACTCACGACGTCATGCGCGGCCAGACTGAATCCTTCGCTTTTTTTACCAATTTTGTCGAGTTAAACAAAAGCGCAATTTTAATCCGCTCCGAGGTTTTCTGGGAGTTTGTCATCGACACCACGCTGAACCTGGCCGTCAATGTTGCCGACGGTAAATTTCCAGACAGTTCCAAGGATCGTGAGCGGTATTTTACCTTGATCGCCAAAGGTCTGGGCGGCGTCCTGTCGCCGGGAAAGTCGTGGGCTGAAAAATAACTTCTCATTTCATTTCGCAAATAAAATGTCTTATTGACCTTCAGAAAAAACCGGTTTCCCTTCGTTCCGCTCAATTTGCGGAGCTTGGAAAACCGGTTTTATTTGGCTTTCAGGTAATCTCAGGCTTATGCTTTCTTTAAGAATGCGACATAAGCACGGTAGGCTTCATAGACGTCCGCTTTGGAAACGACTTCCCATGGGGCGTGCATATTCTGCACGGCGATGCCGGCGTCAATGACTTCCATGTTGTAATTCGCCAGGATATAGGCGATCGTTCCCCCGCCGCCCTGATCGACGCGGCCCAGCTCAGCGGTCTGGAACATGACGTCTTCCTCGTCCATGATCCGACGCAGCTCGGCGATGAATTCCGGATTGGCGTCGTTGCATCCGCTCTTGCCGCGGGATCCGGTGTATTTGTTGAAGACGATGCCCTTGCCCAAGAACGCCGTATTCTTCATTTCATTGACCGACGGATAATTAGGATCATAGCCGGCGCTGACGTCGCTGCTTAACATCTTACTGTTCTGCAGAGCGCGGCGGACTTTCAGCTCGCTGTAATCGCCCATCGCGTTGAGAATCTCCGCGACAATGTTCTCAAAGAAATGGGAATGCATGCCGCTGGCGCCATTGCTTCCGACTTCTTCCTTGTCAACCAACAGGCAAACGCTGGTGCGCTGCGGATTTTCCATCGCGAAGGTTGCCAGCGCTGAGGTATAGGCGCAGACGCGGTCGTCATGGCCATAGCCTAAAATCAGGCTGCGGTCCAGACCGTAATCGCGCGCTTTGCCCGCGGGAACGACTTCGATTTCCGCAGACAGGAAATCTTCTTCCTCCATGTTGTATTTTTCTTTTAACAGAGCCAGAATCGCTTTCTTGACCGGCTCTTTTTCGTCTTCGCCGCCCTCGGCCGGGATGCTTCCGACCAATACGTTTAAGTCTTCGCCTTCGACGACCTTCGCCCCGGTCTTCTGCATCTGATCAGCGGAAAGATGCACTAACAGATCGCTGATGCCGACAACCGGATCGTTTTCATCCTCGCCGATGTTCAATTCAATCCGCGTGCCGTCTTTCTTGAAGACGACGCCGTGCAGCGCCATCGGATGGGCGACCCATTGGTATTTTTTGATTCCGCCATAGTAATGCGTATCCAGCAGCGTCAGTCCCTGATCTTCATAGATCGGATGCTGCTTCAGATCCAGACGCGGGGAGTCGATGTGCGCCCCGACGATATTCATGCCCGCTTCCAGCGGTTCACTGCCGATCACAAACAGTGCGATATCCTTATCTTTATTGACGGCATAGAGCTTATCGCCGACCTGGATTTTAGCGTTTTCCGCCAGAACCTCGTTCAGATCCCGGTAGCCGTTTTCCTTTGCCAGCCGGACCGTTTCCCGCACGCATTCCCGTTCCGTTTTGCATACGGAAATAAAGTGCTTATACGCTTCGTTGAAGGCAAACAGGGCTTCACGCTGTTCACCCTGCGTTTTATTCCATACTGTTTTCATTCGATTACAATCCTCCTGTGTATTATTATAAACAAACTCCCGCAGGACACAAGCGGAAAACCGGGTTTTCTTACATTGACATTTGTAAATATAGCTGTTACGATATTCTAAACTCAGAGATCTGTACAAATCTTTCCCCGGGGATCGAAAGAAAGCTGGGTAATCTCTGATCAGAATCAGACGGAATGGGGGAAAAATTGGAAATGCGGCGATTACATCTATATCAGTTGGGTCCGCGGGCCTATGCGCTTTCGCGGAAAAAAGAAATCTTCAAGCGGAATTTTCAGGATCGGATGCATCGAATTCACTTTGCCCAGACGTACAGCGAAGCGTGCCTGCCGGTCGTCGTCAACAAGCATAATTCGCTGATCCGACGAAAGCTGGGCGAGGTTGATCAGCAGCTGCAGGAAAACAAGGCGGTAAATCTGGCTCTGGCTGCGCCCAGACTCACACATTTACTGATCCGACCCGGCGAAACGTTTTCGTTCTGGCATTGCGTCGGAGAGTGCACGGCGGAAAAAGGATATCGGGAAGGATTGACGATCTCCGGCAATCATCCGTCCTCCGGCATCGGCGGCGGCATGTGCCAGATGACCAATCTGATTCACTGGATGGTACTGCACAGCTCCCTGACGATTACCGAGCATCATCACCACGGCCGGTTTGATCTGTTTCCGGATTTCGGCCGGCAGGTACCGTTTGGAACGGGGACTTCTATCGTTTATAACTATCTGGATTACCGGGTCGAAAACCGAACTTCCGATACATTTCAGCTTGTGATCGAAACAAACGAGCGCTATCTGTGCGGCGAGCTGCGCTGCGATCATCCGCAGCCGCTGAAATATCACATCTATGAACAGGACAGCGGCTTCACCTGGGAAAAGGGCGGCGCTTACCGGCATAACATCGTGCGGCGCAAAGCGATCAACAAAGCCAGCGGGGAAGTGGCGTTTGATCAGGAACTGATTGTCAACCATGCCAAGGTGATGTACGATCCCAAGCTGATCGATCCTGCATTATTCCGCGAATCCGGGTTTTGGAATCGTCAAAAATAAGCAGAAAAAAACGCGTTTCAGGAAAATTATGCCTGATTTAAGTGCGTTTTTAAGTTTATAAGACAGAGTGTAACAACCTCTGTTTCGATTCAATGAAAAGAAGAGAAAGAAACTATTCCCAAGCAGTTCCCGGGAAATTTTTTTGAGAAGAACCTATACTTATGATAACTCCATTAGAGATTTCTGAATAATGACAACTTCTTCTGTCCTGTGTAATTCTTCAAGCAAATCTAATAATTCCGTAAATAACAGGAAACAATCATCACGATTTGCCTTTTTCTCTACCTTATGCAGCATGGTATACAAATAGCTTACAGTCTCTTCTTTTGTATGATCTAAGGCATATTCTATATAACTGAATTCTTCATATAGAATATTTTTTTTATTTACTCTTGTTTTACCTTTCTTAATATATTCAATAATGAGATCTTTGCTTTTACGCAATTTATAATAGGCGAAGGCAATATTGAAATATAAATCTCCATCATCAATATATTGCATTGCTTTCTCCGCCATAGGATAAACATCATCATATTTTTTTTCACATATTTTACACCAAGATAGATTATAGTAGCTCATCCCCATAAGATTTTCTTTATTCAAAATTCGGGCTAATTTAATTGCTTCGTAAAAATAAGATTCAGCTAATTTATATGCCCCTTTTCTTGAAGAATAAACTCCAAAATGACAAATACATTCCGTTATTCCGATAAAGTTATTTTCCAATTTAAATTGTTCTAACGCTTTAGTCAGAAAAGAATAGGCCAAGTCGTTTTCATTATTTTGAGTATAATTAGTGAATAAATAGTAATAGATTATTCCTAATAATTTATTATCATTACTATTTAAACAACTGTTTAAAATAGAAATTGCTTCGTTATACTTATACTCCCTGCTTTTTCGCAAAGACAAAAATATTCCACATAACTGTTGCTCAATCGGTAAAAAACCACCTTTAACCTTAACGATGATGGATTCAAGGCTTAGAAATTTATCGTCATTTTGTCGACTAATTACACCATCAAAATATTTTAAACATACCCATTTGTAATAATTGATCGAGCATTCATAATCAGATTCCAATTCGTAAGCCTGTTTCATAAGGATTTCATTATCCAGCTTTAATCCATAGATATAATTATCGACATATTGATCAAATATCATATTAAGATAAGAATCTTTTTGTGAAAAATGCTTCTTGTCAATAAGTAGTTCATCAAATAATATAGCTATTTCATAATTATTTAAAACGCTCTGGCCATTTTCGATACGAAATAATTGAGAGATATTGATGCCTGTTCTTGCTGATAATTCCGCTCTTTCCAAGCCTTGTTCCATGCGCGATATTTTAATAAGCAATCCAATTTTATCTCTTGGATATTTACTTACATCCATATTCCTCCCACCTCTTTCAATTAATATAACAAAGAAGGCTTAACTTAGCTAGTACGATAAAGCTGTATTTTAAATTGTTTTCACCTGAAAATCTTTAATGTTCGCACAAAATATAACCGGATCTCATTCCAGAAGTCACGTCCGAATCATTCAAACATTTCCCCAATTCAGTACCTTCATTGCGTGTAAAGCACCAGTCTTCATGTTCATTTATTTCATTATCCGCAGAAATAGAAGTCCCCCCTTATGCACAAAGATACTGTCAGTACAATTATCCTCATCCTTATGATCTAATTTCAACTGAATTTCTTCACAGTTCAAGAGAGAAATTCGGATTTAGTTTACGCGCCAATAAATAATAAATTCTTTGATTAAAACCAACTGATATTCTTCATAAAAAATGGTTTCTTTTCAAGAAACCATCTTTAAATCTACTCGAATACAATGACATCTGAATATTGAGAGAAATCAATTCCTTCAATATATGGATTTTCCGGATTTACAAAAACATAATATCCATCTTTTTTTATTTTAGCTTCACTTTCCAACCGTTCGATCGGCGCTCCATCACTGGAATATCCCATAAGATTATCTTGTATATAGTATGTTACAATTAACTCATGACCGCCATCGTTTCTCTCATAGCTAACTTGTATTTCGATTCCATCTTCATATTCGTTATTCTCAATAACAATGTGTTCTGGCAATGGATTTTTTACATAATATTCAAATACTCCGTTAAAAAGGGATTCAGTTTTATATCCGGATTTCTTAGTGGCAGTTGGAGCAGCTTCCGGTTCTTTCGCAGGCTCTACTGTAGTCTGAATGCCTGGTTCAGAAGTTGGCTTTGTTGTTGATGCTGCTTGCGGTGAAACTGCTGGTTCCCCATTATTTTCTTTAGCAGAACATCCGGCAATCAAGATAAGCAAACAAAATACAGAGATCAATCGCTTAATAGTAGACATGAATCGCTTCAATATACCAATCAACCATAAACTCTTCCATCGTTCCGTAAGGCAACGAACCTGATTTGGTAATATAGTGATCGTATATATCCTTTCCCTTTTCCAAGTATGTTTCATAACCGTTGCAAACTATAGAGTGTGTATCAGAAAGCCCTGTTCCATGCTTAACTCTATGTCCCTTAACAATTACAGCATTACCTGATTCAAATTGCTCCCTGATTGCCTTTAAACCTTCTGCTTCAAGATACTGAAGAGCAAAACTCTTGGATTGATGTGTTCTCCCAACCTTGTTTGTTACTACACCCCATAACATATCGCAGCTACCGTCAAATGCGCCAGATCCCAGATTTGCAGCTAGTTCTGCAGGATTTCTTACTTGCCGTTTATTAAGAACATCGGCAGTAGCAGTCGTCGCATCATTGGGATCTGGCGGATTAGTAATTTCTGGACCGTTAGCTGCTGAAACCGGAGTAATTGTCATTGCCAGCATTAACCCCAGCAAAAATGCAAAGCATTTCTTCATTTTTCTCTCCTCTTTTCTATTCTCATTTTAGATCATTCTAACTTGTCCATTGCTATCACCTCTAAGAATATACTTATGATTTCTAATTAAAGAATAATCGAAACTCATG
Organism: Holdemania sp. 1001095H_141210_F2; assembly: GCF_015558105.1. Lineage (NCBI taxonomy): Bacteria > Bacillati > Bacillota > Erysipelotrichia > Erysipelotrichales > Erysipelotrichaceae > Holdemania > Holdemania sp. 1001095H_141210_F2. The sequence continues at coordinate 103,540 of NZ_JADNPO010000003.1, read as the reverse complement.
AATAATAAAAGTATCGAAAGTTCAAATTTCCTTATCTTATAAATGTTTTATAATTATCATATAATTATTTATATCAGGATCATAATTTATTGTTTGATCACCTGAAATCAAAGGCTGTTATCTATCCTGTGATCAATAACAATAAAAGTAGATCCACAAATTATATATCTGCTTTTTCCTTCATGACTGCCAGAAATTATAAAAAGTCCAAAATTCAGTTGGTTGATCAGTTATATGGCGAAGTATCAGTAATTTCTGAAAAGAAGTCTATATCAAATTGAATCGCTGCTTTGAAATCAGACAAATCCTTATTTAACCAAACTCTTCTTAATAATGGCCAAAAAGTTTTTTACCTCCCATACTTAAAGTCTGAAAACTCCCATTTTCTCCTTAATTCTCAATATTATCCCCTAGTATTTTAATCATTTACCGATTTGACCGAATCTTTGAGAGAGTATGTTTTTACTTTCCAGCAATGATAAAAAAGTTTGGCTTTGAGGAATGCGGCAAAATAAGAAAGCCTCAGATTATCCGTTTTTCCGGAATCTCTGAGGTCTTTTTAATATGCATGCGCTTCAGCGCTCTCATTCTTCATTAACTTTCCTGATAAATCAAGCTCATGTTCAACCGTTTTTTACAGCCCCTCGCTCCGGCGCAGCGCTTCAGCCTTGAAGAACTGCATCTTCGCTTCCAGATCTTCCCGCAGGCGCCGCAGATCCTGACGGACCAGCTGTTTATGCTTCACCGTCTGCACGCCGTTGACCCAAACTGAATCCACATTGCCCGCATGAGCGCTGTAAACCAGGGCAGAGAATGGATCGTAGATCGGGAACATGTTGGCGGACTGCGTTTCCACCAGCACAAGATCCGCTTTTTTCCCCGGCATTAACGAACCGATCTTATCGTCCAGATTCAATACCCGGGCCCCGCCGATCGTCGCCAGCGGCAGAATTTCCTTCGCCGGAAACAACGCCCGGTCATGATTGGCCGTCTTGTGCGCTTTGCCGATTAATGGCAGCTGCGCAAATAAATCCAGCGTGTTGCCGCTGGAAGCGCCGTCCGTTCCTAATCCAACCGGGATGTGATGGGCAACCATCTTCTTCAAGGGCGCAATTCCTTTGCCCGCTTTCATATTCGAACCGATGCAGTGCGCAATCCGGCAGCCATACTTCGCCATCAGCGCCAGATCCTGATCGTTGACATGAATGCAGTGCGCCGCAACCAGATGCGGGCTTAACAAACCGATCGACTCCAGATATTCGATCGGCGTCTGATTCCGCTCTTGACTGAAGGTTTCCATCTCATAATCCATTTCCGCCGTATGCAGCGAAAGCAGCACATCGTAGTGCTCCGCGATCGCCTGAGCTTGCTTTAAGACTTCAGCGCTGTTGGTATTGGTCGCGTGCGGACCGATCGCCGGCGTGATCAGCGGATGCCGGCCTTTCCATTCCTGAATAAACCGCTCGCCGCTCGCCAGTCCGCCATACGGTACGTCGCTGTCACAGTTGGCAAAGTCGACAATCGTTTCCGCCAGCACCGCGCGCATGTTCATCTCGACCATGGCTTCTGCCAGCGCGTCCTCAAAATAATACATGTCGAACACCGTCGTCACGCCGCCCAGCATCATTTCCGCCGCTGCATAGCGGGCCGAAGCCTGCGCCAGCTCGCGCGTCATCGCCGCGTTTTCCAACGGAAACAGAAACCGCCGCAGCCGGTCCGGGCAATCGTCGCCCAGCGAACGGAACGGGATCATCCCCAGATGACAATGCGTATTCACCATCCCGGGCAGAAGCAGGCCCCCCTGCCCGTCGATCACTTCGTCCACAGGCACGCTGAAATCATTCAGCGCCAAAATGGTATCATCTTCCCAGACCAGACAGCCGTTTTCAAAGACACGATTGGCCTCATCCGTCGTGACCAACGTCACATTCTCGATCCGGACTCTCATGCGTGTTCCTCTTTGATCAGCGGAATGAATTCCAGCGTTTTGCCGATCAACAATCCTTTATCTGTCAGCTTGACCTCCGGCGATACCGGCAAGGACAGCGTCGCAAACGACATCACTGCATTGTGGTGAACATACCCCAGCTGATCCTCCATTGCCGCGCGCACCGCCTCGATCTGCCCGGCCAGTTCCGCCAGCGGCTGATCGGAAACAATGCCCCCGACCTGTAATGAAGCGCAGGCTATGATCTTCTCAGCGACGCAGACACAGTAGCCGCCCTGGATCGCAAGCAGATGATTGGCCGCCGCGATCATATCCGGAACATTGGAGCCCATGACCATCAGATTGTGATGATCATGCGCCCAGGAGGACGCAACCGCGCCGTTTTTCTGAATTCCCCCAGTCGTAAACGCCAGCGCGATCTGTCCGCCCTTGCCATAGCGCTCGATGCAGGCCATTAACGCCAACCCGCGGTTCTGCCACTGAACAACGCCGTTTTCCACCGGCAGCTCCGCAGTCGTCAGCCGCGTAAATGTCGCCCGCGGATTAATTTCGATGACCTGGGCGGTCACGGATTTCGCCGTCGGGGAAACCCGGACGAGTAAATCGTCTTCCGTCAAGGGCCGGTGATGCAGTGAATGGTAAAATTCCGGCGGGAAGGAAACCGGTTTTTCCGCAATCGCATAGCCGCTTTGCGGTTCGCTGACCAGAACGCCGTTTTTATAAACCTGATGTACGGTCCAGTCTTCCAGACTATCCAGCAGCACGAAATCCGCGATTTTCCCCGGAGCGATCACGCCGCGGTCGTCCAGATGCATCCGCCGGGCAGAGGTGAAGGTACTGCAGTAAATGGCCTTTTCCATCGGCAGGCCGCAGCGGACAGCGGAAAGCAAAACCTGATTGAGATGGCCGTGCAGAAAATGATCCGGCATCACATCATCGGTCACCAGACTGAAATATTCGTAGAACTGATGCTCCATCAATGTGCGGATGGTATCTTCATGGATCGATTTGCCCTGCATTTCCAAGTACATTCCGTTGGTGATTTTCTCAACGATGCTTTCCGGAGTTTGCTGAGTATGATCGGCATTGACGCCGGAAGCGATAAACTTCGCCAGATCCGCCCCGCTGATCTTCGGGCAATGCCCCTCTAACGGCAGCAGCGGCCGTTTCTTTTTGCACAGCGCGACAATCTGACGAATCAGCGTGTCTTCCTCACTGACCAGCTCCTTGAAGTTCATGACTTCACCCAGGCAGCGGATCTGCGGATTGTCCAGCAGCTTGTCCACTTCTTCTAAGCCGATCACGCCGCCGGTCGTTTCGCAATCCAGATTGGTGGAGGGTACGGAAGAGGGAATTCCATAGAAAATATCCATGACCGGCTCGCTGGCCATGAACGCTTCGATGCCCGCCAGTCCAAACACATTGGCGATCTCATGCGGATCGGCGACCACCGTCGTGACGCCGAAGGACAGCGCCTGCCGGGAAAATTCGGTCGGGATGGTCATCGAGCTTTCAACATGCATGTGGATGTCGATCAAGCCAGGAATCATCCAGCGCCCCTGAGCGTCGATTTCCTGATCCGCGGGCCGGCGTTGTTCCTCTTCGGTTTCCTGCAGCTGAGCGAACTGTCCGTCACGGATCAGCACGCTTTTTTCCTCAAATGTCTGCGTATAGCTGTTGAACACGCGGGCGTTGCGGATTCTCATTGTACTCATGCGATTTTCTCCTTTCACCTCTGATTTGAAACAGGGCAGGACCCGTGTTGGACCCTGCCTTGTCGTTGCTTCCTGATCCTTCAGGAAAATTTCCAGATGTTAGTTGTTGATCGTGCGGTTCCACTGATCCGTCCACTGCGCCATCAGCGGGTTGACAAACGAATAGTCGATCGACTTCGCACGCTCCGCCACGTCGCCGTAAGTCATGTTCGCGGACTGTTCCGGCGTCAGTTCCACGTTCTTGTTAACCGGGCCTTCGTTCAGCGTGACCGCGGTGACGGACTGCAGCTCCTGGGAAATCCGCCAGTTGATATACATGTAAGCCAGATCTTTGTTTTTGGAGTTCTTGTTGATATCAATCGTGTTGAAGTTCGCGTAGGTGTAATCGGCCGGGACGACAAATTCCACATTCGGAGCCGCGTTCTTGATAACCGGCACGCCGAAGTCGCCGACGACCGCAACCGCGATTTCCCCGGCCGCAAACATATTTGCCAAATCGCTTGACTTGGAATAGGTTCTGACGATATTGGATTTCAGCTCGTTCAGCGCTTCAAACGCCGCTGCTCCGTCGTCCGTTGTGATATCGACGCCCTTGTAGTCGGAAGCCAGGTAAACCATCGCCGGGCCAAAGGTCGTCGACAGCTCTGGAATCGACAGCTTGCCTGCCAGTTCTGGTTTCCACAAATCCGCCCAGCTGGTAATTTCAAAGCCGACGGCTTCCTTATCATAAATGATGCCGATGCTGTTGAGCGTATAAGCCGGACCGTATCCCTGGGCGACCGTCGATTTCGCGCCTTCAATGATGTTGTCCAGATTCGGAATCTGGGTGGTGTCGATCTTTTCAAACAGGTCGGCGACATAGCCGTTGGCCGCCGCAGCCTGCGACAGCTCGATGACGTCGACGGTGGAATCCGGGTTGGTAGACAACTTGGTATAACGGTTGGCCGTCGTATCGGTTTCCAGGATGACCTTACAGTTGCACAGTTCCTCAAACGGGCCATACACGTCCTCAACGAGCACGTCTTCGCTTAACCCCCAGGTCGAAACGGTCAGCGTGCGCTGGCCTTCGGTCTGGCCTTCGCCTTCCGGCTTGCTGGAACAGCCGCTCACAGCCGCAATCATGGCCAGAGCGCAGAGCGAAATCATCAGCTTTCTCATTTTCTTTCCTCCTTAAAATGTCAGCTAGTTCTTCTATGGAAATTCCAAACGGAAGTCCGGCGGATTTTCCAGATGTTTCTCAGAAAACCCGACGGTTTCTGCTCGGAAGCAGAGTGCGTCATCTTTCCTGCAGCCTCATCCCGCAGGATGGCCGCGGCCGGAAATTAGATTAAACCAGTACGATCTTGGCGGCCGGCAGCTGGATTTTGATCGTGTCGCCGGCTTTGTAAAGCGCGCCGGAGCCGTCGTTAACGACTAACCGCCCGATCGGTGTGCTCAGCTCATATTGATAGCTCTTGCCCAAATAGGTGCGGACCTCAATTTTAGCTGTGACGGTGTTGCCAGCGGCCTCCTCATTCGTGACGATCTGGATATCGTCCGGACGGATCGTGCCCAGACATTCGCTTTTCCCACAATCCATCTTAGCGGTGAAGAGAGAACCGTCGTTGGCCCGATAGGTATTTTCTTGAGTCTTGCGCAGCTGGATGAAATTTTCAAAGCCGATAAACCGTGCGACAAACTCCGTTTTCGGCCGGGAGTAGATTTCCTCCGGTGTGCCGAACTGTTCGATCACGCCGCCGTTCATGACCGCGACTTTATCCGAAATCGAGAAGCATTCTTCCTGATCGTGAGTGACAAATACCGTCGTGATGCCCAGCTTTTTCTGCAGCCGCTTGATCTCGACGCGCATGTTCAGACGCAGCTTCGCGTCCAGATTGGACAACGGTTCGTCCAACAACAGTAAGCGCGGCTCAATGACCAGCGCCCGGGCCAGTGCGACACGCTGCCGCTGCCCGCCGGAGAGCTGCTTCGGAAAGCGCAGGGCGTACTCCGTCAGATCGCAGACCTCCAGAATTTCCTTGATCTTGCGGTCCATTTCCGCCTTTTCCATCTTTCTCAGCTTTAAGCCGAACGCGACGTTTTCATAGACGCTTAAATGCGGAAACAGCGCGTAGCTCTGGAAAACCAGACCGAAGTTGCGCTTATGCACCGGCACTTTCGTCATTTCTTCCGTATCGACAAACAGCTGACCGCTGCTGGGAATGATGAATCCGGCAATGACCCGCAGTGTCGTCGTCTTGCCGCAGCCGGAAGGTCCTAACAGGGACACCAGCTCGCCTTCGCCGATCTCTAAATTCAGGCCCTTGAGGATCTGGGTTTTGCCGTCATAGCTGACGTTGATATCGTTTAAGGTTACCTTTGACATGCTTTTCCTCCTACTTCGTCAGGGCCCCGATGCCCAGTGTCTTTTCGACCACAAACATGATCGCGATCGTCGCCGCCATCAGCAGCACGCTGACCGCCGAAACGGTCGGATCGTAGAAATATTCGATGTAATTCATCAATGCCGTCGGCAGCGTCCGCACGCCCGGCCCGCTTAAGAACATCGAAACCGGAATGTTGTTGAAGGAATTGATGAACGCCAGCATAAACGCCGCGACAATTCCTGAAGAAATATTCGGCAGCACGACCTTGAAGAACGCCTGCGCCTTGCCGCAGCCCAGCGTCCAGGCCATTTCCTCAATCGAAAAATCAAATTGTTCCAGTGCAGAGCCGACAACCCGGATGACATAGGGCAGCACAACCAGGAAGTGACCGATCAGTAAGCCCTGCATGACCGGCAGCTTCAGCTTCAGAACGATGAACTGATATAACGAATAACCGACGACGATGCCCGGAATGATCGTCGGAGACAAGAAGAAGCTTTTCAGCAGTTTTTTGCCTCTGACGCTGTTGCGGCTGAGCGCATAAGCGGCCGGGACTCCGACCAGCAGCGCGATCAGCGTCGCCACGATCGCCAGCATGAAGCTGAGCTGGAAGCCGCTGAGGAAGGATTTCGTCGCGAAGACGTTGGCAAACCATTTGAAGGTAAAGCCGGAGATCGGGAAACTGATCGTCGGCGCCGTGTTGAACGCCGTCACCGCAATGATCGCCAGCGGCAGAAACAGAAAGCCGAACACAAGGCAGGCATAGAAGGTCAGAAATTTATTTTTACGCATCAGTTTTCACCCCGCTTATCCAGCCGGCCGGCAATGGCGTTGAGTCCCTTCATGACGATCAGCGTCGTCACGATCATGACTAACGCCACCACGCTCGCGCCGGTCCAGTCGTTGAGCGTCATCGCCCGCTGATAGATCAGCGTCGACAGCAGCATGTTTTTCGGACCGCCTAATAACTGCGGCGTCGTGTACGCCGTCATCGCGCCGGTAAACACCAGCACCGCCCCGGTGATGATGCCCGGGATCGACATTGGCAGAATAACCTTGACAAAGGAGAGCAGCCGGCTGGCGCCCAGACTTTCCGCCGCTTCCATCATATCATTGTCAATGTTTTCCATGACGCCGACCAGCGTGATGATCATTAGCGGCAGAAACAGATAGATCGTACCAACGAGAACGGAGAATTCGGTGTACAGCATCGACAGCGGCTGATCGACCAGATGCAGCGCGGAAAGAATCTGATTTACGATGCCGTTCTTGCCGAGAATGTTGATCCAGGCAAAGGCTCGGATGACCGAGTTTGTCAGCATCGGAAACAGTGCGACGGACATCAGAATACCGCGCCATTTCTTTGAGACCCGGGAAATAAAATACGCCGTCGGAATCCCCAGAATCATGCAGACCAGCGTGCAGACTAACGCAATCCGCAGCGTCCGGACAAAGATTTTGATGTAATAAGGATCCTGGAAAAAGGCGATGTAGCGGCTTAACGTCACCGCTCCGCCTTCAAATACGGTCGGTAACAGAACCGCCAGCAGCGGAAGGATCAGCACGACCACAAGCAGGATCGTGATCGGCGCGATCAGCAGGATTGTTGACTGTTTTTTCATGAGTTCCCCTTCCTGATTTCAAATAAAAAACTTCTACCGGCACGATAGAAGTCACAGACAGAGTTGTCCCTTGAATTCTATCGTAGTCCAATATATAGCCATTGGGTAGAAACTCTTCACGCTGTTCCCTGTGAAGATATACGATAAGACTCAATGATTATAGCATAGAAATGTTTTTTGCAAAGTTGAAAATTTGCTTTCATTTGTTTTTTTTCGTTCTTTTCTTAAAAAAAAGCCTTCATAAAGGGGGATTACCGAATTTTTCCTTCCTTTAAACATATGGAATTCCCCAATTCTTTCCATTCTTAATTTTCACTTCTATTCTGTATGTAAGGCAGGCTGAGCCTGCCTTGTCTGTTTATGGATCGATCACCGTCGGGGTTCGTCCGATGCCGACGACTTCCGCCGCAATTCTTCTCCAGGTCTGACAGCCGGCGATACCGTCTGCGCCCAAACCGTTATCGCGCTGATACTGAATCAGCGCTGTGCGGGTCGCGTTGCCGAATTTGCCATCCAGCCAGCGCGTCGAATAGCCCAGGGCATTCAGTGCGTCCTGCAGCACCAGCGTGTAGCAGCCCACCGAACCTTCACGCAGCGTCGGGAATCCCGATGTGCCGCCGCAGGCGCCGCGGGCATAACGGCGGTCGAAGTGAACCCAGGTCGGGGTCATCGACAGGGGTTCGACATAACCCCAGACGCCGAGGTTGTTCGCTGTCCGCCAGATCTGATTACGCTGACTTTGCGACAGCCGCTGGCCGACGTCAAAGGAGACGCCGACGTAATGCTGTGACTGCAGGCCGTGGCCGCCTTCCCAGATCCGCTTAAACGCGTAACCGACCGGAATCGCCGCGCCGTAGGTCCGCCGGGTGGCGTTCCAGGCTTCCATCGCCGTCGTCGTCGTCCAGAAAACCGTGGACCGGCTGGAACCACGGAATTCCCGGACTAATAACGTCCTGCCGTAGGAATACGGCATTGGGTCGTTTTCTGCCCGCCATTCCGTATAAATCTGATTGGTGTCCGGATCATAAACCATAATTTTTGCCATTGATCTCACCTCCTCATTCATGTCTATGCAGGAAAAGAAAAACGGCGTGGATAAACGCCGATCTTGATGAAAGTTTATAGCGTATGAACAGCGGCATTCGAGACAATCAGCTTATTCAGGCATCTAAAAAGGAGAAATCGGCGTCGAATAAGGAAAGTAGTTCTTTCAGTGCAGATTCGGATAGCGAATCTTCCCCTGTCAGCTGCACAAAAATCACACGGTTTTCCCGCCGCAGGAAAAAACAGGTGTCCTGTGTGCCAGGAATCTGCGCCTGCCGGATCTGTCGGATTGCCGCCTGTGGATCCTTCAGGACCTGACTTTCTTCAAACGTCAGCGATGCAAGCCAAGTTTCGTCAAGTTCCTCCGGCAGCCGCAGACAGCTGGTTTTACAACGTGTCTGCGCATTTCGCTGGCCTTTCAGATAGCCGCGCAGATCCTGCTTCATCAAATTCATAAGCTGCAAAGGCCGTGCCGACTCGATCAGCGATACGCTTGCCTTCAAAAGACTGCCTGCGTCCTCACAGCGCAGCTGTACCGTGTAATTGAGTTCCCCCAGAGCATCGCGATGCGCATCCTGACCGCTGGCTGTGAAATGATCGCAGCCGAAAGGTTTCAGCGACAACAAGACCGGCGATACCCTTTCCTGGTGTTTGAAATATAGACCAGCGCCCAAGGCAACGACAATAATGCTCAGCAGACATCGGTTTCGCCATTTCCGATGTTTTCGGCTGCGCTCCCATGCGTATTTCAATTCATCCCCCAGCGACGTTGAATTTTCATTTTTGATCATCTTCAGTTTCCTCCAAGCTGAACAGCCTTAAGCTTACCTTGGGAATATCTTGTTTTCTCCTTGTATATTTCAATTTTTTACTTGAAAAGTCTAATCTTCGCAGCGGAAAAAGAAATTCATATTGTTTTATTGTTCTATGATAAACGATAGATCCGCATTAAGAAAGGTCCGCAATTCTTCAACACCTTCCTTTGTCAGTAATTCCTCTGAACTCATCGTGATCGCCGCTGCCCGGCCGTCTCTGCACAGAATGAAGAACAACGCTTCTGTCCCTTCCGGCTGAAAGGCTTCAATTTGTGTCTTGAGTTGCTGTAACGGCTGATGTAGCCCCGCTTCTGTCAAGCTCATCGCAGCCACTTGTTCTTGCGTTACCTTGTTTGGCATCACATCTTCCGCATGTCCGCGCACTACATTCTCGAAATAAGTACTCAATTCCGATCGAATTCGTTGATCCAGCCAATCGGTTTCGTCAGAACGGAACAGCGAAGCACGCAGAGTCATTCCCACTTTTCCATATTTCTTACAGTTCATTTCGATTTGATAACGCTGATTGCCCGCTTGTGCGCTGGCTGTCTTCCTTGTAATTTCATAGGTTTCGCAGCCAAACGGCTTCATCGAGATCAGCGCCGTTTCCGCAACTTGTTGATTGCGCGCAAACAGCCAGGAACAGCAGCCCAGACCGATAAGAAAAAATATTTTCCAACACACCTGCTTGTTCGCTGTTTTCATAATACGTCTTATTTCATTCATATCATCTTTAAACATAAATTATCCCTTTCAACCAGCCTCTATGTTTCCATTGTAATCTTTTTTACGGCTTTTGCCTATCAACTTCACTTGTTTATAAAGACAAAAAAACACGGAACTTCCCAGGAAATCCCGTGTGATATAGCTTATCGTTTTGATCCCGCTTGAAACTGGAAGCAGGAAACCTGGCGGCCGTTGATGATCGACGGCTGCGGTTTGGCTTTGGCACATTCCTCCGTTGCATACGGACAGCGGGTGCGGAAAGCGCAGCCTGACGGCGGATCCAGCGGACTCGGCAGCTCGCCCTGCAGAACGATCCGCTTCTTGGACTTGCCGATTTCCGGATCCGGAATCGGAACAGCCGATAACAGCGCTTTGGTGTAAGGATGCATCGGATTGTGATACAGATCGCTGCTTTCGCCGATCTCCACCATGTTGCCCAGATACATGACGCCGATTCGGTCAGAAATATGTTTGACCATGCTCAGATCATGAGCCACAAACAGATAGGAAATGCCCAATTCCTTCTGAATGTTCTTCAACAGATTGATAATCTGTGCCTGAATGGAAACGTCCAGTGCGGAAATTGGTTCGTCGCAGATGATGAAATCCGGATTCAGCGCCAGCGTTCTGGCGATCGAAATGCGCTGCCGCTGGCCGCCGGAGAATTCATGCGGATAGCGGCGAATGTGGTCCGGTTTCAATCCGACGATTTTCAACAGCTCCACGACCCGGTCTTCACGTTCTTTTGAACTGTTGTAAATATTGTGGATATCCATCGGTTCCCGGATGATTTCGCCAACGGTCATCCGCGGGTTCAGCGATGCATACGGATCCTGGAAAATCATCTGGACTGATTTTCGGAATTCTTTTAACTCCTTGCCTTTCAGCTTGGTGATATCCTGCCCTTTGTATTCAATCGTGCCGGCTGTCGGTTCGTATAATTTCACGATCGTGCGGCCCAGCGTGGATTTTCCACAGCCGGATTCACCGACTAATCCAAAGGTTTCGCCTTTATGAATTTCAAAGCTGACACCGTCGACAGCCTTGACAATCTGCTTCTTCGAAAACATGCCCTTGGTGACGTCGAAATGGGTCTTCAGGTCGGTAACTTTTAAAATGACTTCGCTGTTCATTTTTTACCCTCCCTTTTCTTCAATTCATTAAGCCAGCAGGCGCATTCGTGCGTTTTGGAAAAAGCCGTGGCGGAAGGCATCTGTTCCTTACAGATCCGCATGGCCTTTTCACAGCGGTCGACAAACGGACAGCCCTTCGGCGGATTTAATAAATCCGGCGGAGAGCCCGGGATCGGCTGAAGATCTTTGTCGTCGTCCTCCGGATTGTTGATGCAGTTCAACAGCCCTTGAGTATAAGGATGCTTCGGCTCATAGAAAATTTCTTTGTCCGTGCCGATTTCAACTATCTTGCCGCCGTACATAATCGCGATCCGGTTGCACAAACTGGCGACAACGCCCAGATCGTGGGTAATCATAATGACGGAGGAACCAAGCTTTTCTTTCATATCCTGGATCAGTTCCAGCACCTGCGCCTGGATTGTTACGTCCAGCGCAGTTGTCGGTTCGTCCGCAATGATCAGCTTTGGATTGCAGGCCAGCGCCATCGCAATGATAATCCGCTGCCGCATGCCGCCGGAAAACTCGTAAGGGTATTGATTCATCCGCTTTTCCGGAGAAGGTATGCCAACCTGACGCATCAGCTCAATCGCTTTCTGTTCGCATTCTTTCTTCGACATCTTCGTATGATTCTGCAGCGGTTCGATCAGCTGTGTGCCGATTTTCAAAACCGGATTCAAAAACGTCATCGGATCCTGGAAAATCATCGCCATGTCGTTGCCGCGGATATGCTGCATCGTCTTTTCATATTCCGTATGATTCTTAAATGCGGATTCATGGATTTTCCTGCCGTCAAACAAAATATCTTCCGCAGTGATCTTGCCGTTATCCGCCAATAAACCCATGACGGAATACATCGTCTGGCTCTTGCCGGAACCGGATTCACCGACGATGCCGAGCACTTCCTGCGGATAAACGCAGAACGAGACGTCACGGACCGCGTGCACCGTGCCCTGATCGGTGGAGAAATCCACGGTCAGATGATCAACTTTCAACAGTTCATTCATGGTTTTCTCCTCCTTATCTCTTCTTCGGATCCAGCGCTTCGCCGAAACCATCGCCAATGAAGTTCAGCGACAACATCGTCAGACAGATCGCCGCGACCGGCCAGATAATCTGAATTGGATAGCTCTGCACCAGACCGCGGGCTTCCGAAGCCAAAGTGCCCCAGCTTGCCTGCGGCGCGCTGATGCCGATGCCGATGAAGCTCAGGAACGCTTCGGTAAAGATCGCGTTCGGCACCATTAAGGTTGCGGAAACGATGATCGGTCCCATACAGTTGATAATCAGATGTTTAAACAGGATCCTTTTCTTACTGGCGCCGATGACAAACGCCGCCATCGAGAATTCCTGCTGCTTCAGTGTCTGGATCTGCGAGCGGACCTGCCGGGCCATGCCGACCCAGGAGGAAATGGAAATGCCTAACAAGACCGAAAACATATTCGATCCGAAAATCATCATGATCAGGATGACGTACAGCATCGACGGAATCGCATAGATGCAGTCGACGATCCGCATCATGACCATATCAACCTTGCCGCCGACAAAGCCGCTGATCCCGCCGTAAATAACGCCGATGATCAGATTCAGAAACGCGGCGACAAACCCGATCGTTAGGGAAATCCGCGCGCCGTACATAACGCGCACCATGATATCGCGGCCCAGCTTGTCCGTGCCCATCAGATGCACCATATTCGGCAAAGCATTGCGGTTGGCCAGATCCTGACCGTCATAGGTAAACGGAGAAACCATCGGAATGATGATCGCCGCCAGAGTGATTAAAATCAAAAAGATCAATCCGAACAGAGCCAGCTTATTCTTTTTGAAACGCCGCCAGGCATCCTGGAGATAAGTTTTGCTTTCAATGGCAATAAATTCGTTGTTTTTTTCGCTGCTGTCCAGCGGTTCAAACAGACTGTCATCCAGCACGAGTTCTTTTTCTTCCATCGCTAGCTCCCTTCTAGCTGTCCAGCTTGATCCGCGGATCAACGACAGCGTTCAAAATATCGGTGATGATGTTGGCGATGATGATAAAAGCGCCGAAGAAAATCGTCAGGCCCATAATCATCGTATAGTCACGGTTGGAAATACTTGTCACGTATTCCGCACCGATCCCCGGTACCGAAAACAGACTTTCAATAACGAACGAGCCTGTCATCAGCGTGGCGATCAGCGGTCCGGCATAAGTGATGACTGGAATCATCGCGTTTTTCAAACCATGTTTCACAATGACCTTCAGCTGAGAGGAACCCTTGGATCGGGCTAAAACCATATAATCCTGACGCATGACTTCCATCATGCTGGAACGGGTCAGTCGGGCGATCATCGCGATCGGCGAAAGCGCCAGAGATACTGCCGGCAGCACATAGTGCTTCCAGCTTGACAAGCCGACGATCGGGAACATGTGCAGCCAGACCCCGAACACAATCATCAACAACAGCGCCAACAGGAATCCCGGAATACTGACGCCGGCAGTCGCGATTGCAATGACGAGGTTGTCGACCCATTTATGTTTGGTAAAGGCTGCGATCGTGCCCAGCGTAATGCCGACCACCATCGCGATCACAAACGAGACAAAGCCCAGCTTCGCCGTAACCGGCATGCCAATCGCAATAATTTCGTTAACGCTGCGGCCTTTACGGAAGGTCGACACGCCGAAATCTCCCTGGACAGCGCTTTTCATATAAATGACATACTGTTCCAGAACCGGTTTGTCCAGATTGTACTTCGCCATCAGCTTTTCCTGAACGGAAGCCGGAATTTTCGTGTTTTCACCAGCAAACGGAGAACCCGGTATAATCTTCATCAAAAAAAAGGTTACGGTCGCCAGAATGAACAACGTCAAAATTCCGACGCCAATCCGTTTTAATACATACTTAAACATTAAAATGCCCCCTTTCCTGCAAAAACTGTCGATTCAAGCATGACCGGACAGACTGAATCCAAAGTTTTTGTAATGGTTTTATTCTATCTTCTTTTAGGCTTCTTGTCAATTTGTTTCACAATGTTTTCTGAAACATTTTCCATTGCTTTTTTACATCTTTTCTTTTCCCCCGACAGGGGAAGAGGTCTGGACAGCCAGACCTCTGAAGAGTCGTTACTTTTCGATCGTGCAATAGCCGTAGAATGGCGTTGCTCCGACATGCGTCGTGTTTTTAACGTAGGTTTTCTTTAACATCGGATCGCCGTAATTGAACAGCGGAATGAGATAAACCTGTTCCTGAACCAAATAATGTTCGATATCATGGAGCGCTTCCATATATTCTGTATAATCGACAATGTAGGTTGCGGCGTCCATCATCTTGTCATATTCCGGATCATCCACCGCCGGTGTCTGCTGCTGCGTCGTCGTCCACAACGTCAGAAACTGAGATGGATCGTCACTGGCTGTATAACCATAACGGGCAATTTCAAAGTCGCCGTTGAAGATCTGATTGTAATAAACGCCGGATTCAACAACTTCCAAATCACATTCAACGCCGATCGCTTTCCACATTCCCTGCAGAACGGCCGCAACGTCAGCATGCAGCGTCGTCTGGGAATACTTATAAGTAATCTTCAGCGGATTTGTTTCGTCATAACCTGCTTCTTTCAGCAGTCTCCTGGCTTCTTCCGGGTCGTATTGCAGGAATTTTTCTTTCTCGTCGCTTTCCGTACGGAAATCCTTTTCCGCCCCTTTCAAACCGTTTGGCACATAGCCGTCTAACGGAACGTAATAGGAAGGATCGCCAACCGCGGTAACCATCGCTTCTTTATCAATCGCTAAAGCCAGTGCGCGGCGGACTCGGACATCTTTCATCCATTCCGGGCCTGTCGGACCGCTGTTGATAACCAGGAAATAGTTGGACGGACTTTCAACTTTCCACAATTCTTCTTTATTTTCGTAAGTTAACGGCAAAGAAGAATTGACGCGCAGCGCGATGTCGATATCATTGTTCTTAAACGCCAGCGCCTGAGCATCCATATCTGTCATGACCTGGAATGTAATCTTATCCAGCGTGATCTCATCAGCACGGTAATAGTTTTCATTCTTTGTAACGACAATCTTGTCGTTTTCATTGCATTCTTCCAGAATGTACGGACCGACGCTCGGATAGCCCGGCGCGAAGGACCAGGTGGAATCATGCTGCGGCGCGAAATCAGCGCGGACCGGCATAAAGGCATATGAGTTCAGCAGGGCTTTGAAGAAAGCGCATGGTTTAGTCAGCTGGAATACCAGCGTCGTATCGTCAACGGCCTGAACCCCCGGAATCTGCAAGGTTTCCGCATCCTGAGTATCGTCGCTTTCATAAGCGGCGGCACCGTCCAGATAAGTGACCAGATTGTAAATCGACCAGGCGTTTTCAGCGCCATAAGTCAGCGCGCGGACAATTCCGTAACGGAAATGCTCGGCGGTTAATGGAACCCCGTCGCTCCATTGAATACCTTCTTTCAATTTAACGGTGTAGGTCAGACCATCTTCGCTGATATCACAGCTTTCCGCTAAATCCTCAATCAGGTTATTGTCCTCGTCCTTGGTGAACAAAGTACTGTAAGTATGCTGCATAACATACCCGTTGATGAGTTCGGAATTCAACGCCGGATCCAACGTTGTAAACTGCGCGCCGACCGCTACGGTCAGCTCGTTGGTTTCTGCCGAATCGTTGGTCGGCGTCTGGCCGGAACCTGCGGTTCCCTCTTCCTTTGTACTGCAGCCCGCAAGCAGAAGCATACAGGAACAAACTAAGGCTATCCACTTTCTCATATAGAATCCCCCATTCTCTTTCTGGATTGTTTTTAATTTTACACCCGTGAGAATAAATGTCAACACTTTCATGAAATATTTTGTGAATTTTCATGAAAATATTTTCATTTATTTTTCAAAGACTTGGGAGAGGTTCCGTTTTCTTTTCCGATTCTGACTGACCTTATACGAAAAACTGAACTTCAAGGATGCGATTTTAGATCAGCCGCTTATCCTGTCCTGCAATACTGCATTCAGTTTCAGCCGCAGGTTGACCAACGGTTAAAAAGAAGAAGGATGGAGCTCTCCATCCTCGCTTCTTTTTGGATTACTCAGCCGCAGCTTCGACAGTTACGCTGCCGAAATACGGATTCAATCCCCACATCTGAACGCCCTTGACGTTTGTTTTTAACAGACACGGAGTGTTGTAGTTAAACAGCGGAATAACGTAAACCATTTCCTGAACCAGATAATGCTCAGCGGCATGCAGGGCATTCATGTATTCCGTGTGATCGACCAGATAGCCCGCTTCATCGACCATCTTGTCATACGTCGGATCGTCAACGGCCGCAACGACCTGCTGACCAGTTGTCCACAAGCTCAGATACTGCGACGGATCATCGCCCGCGCTGTAGCCATAACGGCAGATTTCAAAGTCGCCGTTATCAATCTGATCATAGAAGACGCCGGATTCAACAACGGTCAGTTCGCAATCAATGCCCACGTTCTGCCACATCTGCTGCAGGATCTGCGCAACATCGGCATGCAGCTGGGTTTGCGAATATTTGTAGGTTAACTTCAGCGGATTGCTTTCATCATAACCAGCTTTGGCTAACAGGGCTTTCGCTTCTTCCGGATCATATTCCAGATATTTTTCCTTTGCGTCTTCTTCCAGACGGAAATCCCCTTCTGCTCCGGCTAAACCTTCCGGAATATAGCCGTTAAGAACTTTGTAATATTCAGAACTGCCGACAGCGCTGACCAGCGCGTCTTTATCAATCGCCAGGGCTAATGCGCGGCGAACATCGACATTCTGCATTGTTTCCGGACCGGTAGAGCCGGAATTGATCGCCAGGAAGTAGTTGGAAACATCTGGTTTATTCCAGATTTCGCCCGGATTGGAATAAGTTTCTGCCAATGTCGGAGTGATAGAAAGGGCAATATCAATCTCATTGTTCTTGAACGCCAGCGCCTGCGCGTCGGTATCGCTCATGACCAGGAATGTGATCTGCGGCATTGTTACGGAATCCGCATCGTAGTATTTATCGTTTTTCACAACGATTGCTTTTTCATTTTCATTGCATTCTTTCAAAACATAAGCACCGACTGATGGATAACCCGGTTTCAATGCCCATAAGGAGTCATGCTGGGTTGCAAAATCAGCGCGCAGCGGCTTCCACACGTTATTGGTCAGCATCTGCGGGAACCAGGCGCACGGTTTCTTCAAGTTCAGAACCAGCGTCTGATCATCCGGCGTTTCAATGCCTTCGATCGTGTCATTTTCCGGATCAAAGGTGTCGTCGGCCAGAATTTCTTCCGCGCCTTTCAAATAAGAGCTCGGGTAGTAGACTGCCCATGAATTCTCCGCTCCGTAAGTCAGATTGCGCAGAATGGCATATTCAAAATCTTTTGACGACAGCGGCTGATCGTCGCTCCAGACAACGCCTTCCTTTAATTTGAAGGTGTACGTCAGACCGTCGTCGGAAACGGTATAACTGTCGCACAAATCGTTGACGATGTTGTTTTCCTCATCCTGACGGAACAGACCTGCCGTCGTATGACGCAGAACGTAGTTGTTGACTGTTTCGGTACTCAAACCTGGGTCCAAGGTCGTAATCTGGCCGCCGATTGCAACTTTCAGATTCTCCGGATCGGCGCCTGTGCTTGTCGTTGCCGAACCGCCGCCGTTGCCGCTGGAGCATGCGCTGACCAGCATCAGCATAGCCGCACAGAGAATAATTCCTAGCTTCTTCATTTACTTTCCCTTCCTTTTCTGGTTTAACCGCGGAGTTGATCTCCGCTGGAGCAGGGTATGCTGATAACTGCCGCAATAGACTGAATCTGTGATCATAAAAAAATCGTTTCCAGATGTCTAGAAACGATTGATCGCGGTACCATTCTAGTTGCCGGCTTCAACAGCCAACCCCCTCAATCCTTAACGCGGAAACACGTGAATTCCTATTTTATTCAGAATTCCATCTCCCAGATGCGCTTCATCATGCGTTAGCCGCGAACCTTCCACCCTCGTTCGCTCGCTTTCGGCCACATTCATGACTACTCTTCTGTTCATTGATTTTGATTAACCTCAGTTTACAGCGCAGAGAACGGGTTGTCAAGCAAAAAACAAAACATTTTCATTTTCTGTAAACTTTTTCATTTTTATTCATAATGAATAGACAGATATCAACGACAACGGATTTCTGCCTTTTTATTCCGAGTTTTACCATTTTGAAACATTGCTGATCCCATCTCCGCTTTTACTTCTTACCCTGATTTTTCCTGCTCAGGAAGAAAAAATTATGAAATATTTTTTCATAAATTGTAAATTCCCAAAACCATTTCATTTCCGTAATCTTGTTTCCTCATTCTTTTATTCAGACAAGACGATTGAGATCTCCTTTTCATTTTATTCCAGCGGCTCAGTTAAATGCAAAACCGCAATCAGATTGTATCTTTTTCTCAGCGCCCCGTGCGGATTTTTCACTGGTATCCAGGCAGGGTGTTTCCCCGCTTTAAACGGCAGAACTCTTAAAATCCGCTGAGTTTCTGAATCTTCTTTTTGTTCTCAAGATTATTTTGGAACTTCTTGTCGAAGCCGGAATACACTGATACTGAACAAGGGAGGATTAGCCTATGGAACAACTCAACATTAAAGTGCATCAGCGAAAGGAAAGAACACAGCCGCGGATTCTATTCGACGACAACGGCTGGGATACGCCGGAAGATCAGATCCAGGCAGAAAACGAAGTCGTATATCATTGTTGCGAAGACGACTGCGACGATGGCTGCCGATGCGACAATGGCAACTGCGGAGGGAATCAGGGCTGCGGATGCGGAAATCAGGGTTGCGGCTGCGGCTGCGGATGTGATTGTGATAAGGGATGCGGCGACGATGATAACGGCGGTGGGAATGATTGTGACTGCGACTGTGACTGTGATTGCGATTGTGACTGTGATTGCGACTGTGATTGTGGTAATGACTGCGATTGCGGTAACGACTGTGATTGTGGCGACGGCGGAGATTCCTGCCCGGATGATTGTGATTCCACCTGCCGTCCAAGAACGATTATCTTTCAAAAACGCAAAGAGTGTATTGAACGGACACAGCCGACCGGATGTAATGACGAAACCGGATCATATCGCAAATGTTCCGTCACCATTAAAATTATTAAACGCTATTAAAAGCGAGCTGGGCTCGCTTTTAATTCGTTCTGTTTCAAAATCGGGTACATGCTTCATTGTTCTTCAGGCAGCGATCTTTCCGCCTCCGCTCCATTCAGATTAGCAGCGGCCAGCGCAGTTTTTCCCGCCAGCTGAGCAAACCAGTCGAGATACGGCCGCCACAACGGCGTATCAAATGTCTGCGCATCCTGCGGATTCGCAAATTTAATTCGATACTGATCTTTCATCCGGCTGTCAATAACCGCGGTTCGCAGCATTTTAAACGAAAATTCATTGACCGCCATTTTCTCACCCTGCAGCGTATAAAACAAATCGTCTGGTTCCTTCAGCGGATCGGTATACCATCGCCGGCCGGCTTCCAGAATCTGATCGTCAGCGTCCAGCTTCTCGAAAACGGGTTCGTCGTTGATCCAGCCTTCATACTGGCTTGCCCACATCATCGGCAATACCAGACTGTCGCCCTGTCTTTCAAACGGAATTTCGTAATGTGCGCCCACCGCGTATTTTTCGCGTACCGGCTCTGCGCCCTGATCAAAAATTGCCTTTGCTTTCGCATTGATCAGCGTGGTATCAGCTTTGCAGGCCCAGTTTACAACCGCGGCGCATTCATTGACATAATGATATTGAATCCCCGCTTCGATCCCTTCCCCCGCAAAATAGTCTGACTGGGGCAAAGGACTGATCAATGTCAACGTTTCCGCGTAATTCTTCTGTTCCTCCTTCTGATTTATGGTGAACATGACCGCTCCGTTAAACTCAAGCTGTTCTTCCCCGGTTTGTTGAAACTGACGGGATATTGTGCCGATGTTAACACGAAGTTCATTATCGTCCGGGTCTTTGTCCAGTTCATAATCAACCCGGGCCCGCATGATCGCCGTTTCATCGTTCAGCATAAACGGAATTCTGATCGTCTGTTCCGGCAGCGCCGGCAGCTGTTGTTCAAAAATCACCTCATCCTGCAGCCAGACGGTCACCGTCTGCTGCTTTTGGGGATTGCAGCCATCGCAAAGAGCATGCAGCATTGCGTATTCAGTTTCATCTGGATGCGCTGCGGGAACAAACAACTGACCGGCCGCCGAGTCACCTTCGTTAAGCTGAAAGTAACCGGAAACGGAGGTCCCCTCATTGCCTGCCCGATCGACGAGTTCCACGACAATTTTGCATTTTCCCGCCATTGTCAGTTCGATTGTCTGCGGAGTATCGTGATCAAACCAGGACGAAGTTTTAATATAGGATTGACCTTCGTCATAGGTGAGGCGGTAACGCCAGCGCTTAACACCGCTCAAATCGTCCTGCGGCGTAATCAAAACAGCTATTTTATCTTCCTCGGTTTCAGCTTCTGGCGGATCAAACAAGGCCCATGGGGATTGCTTGTCAATATTGCCGACCGGAATAGCGACCGTCGTGCTATTTCCCGCATGATCTTCCGAGGATACGGAATAAGTACCATTTTCACTGACGGTAAACTGAGCGGCAGGCCCATCTCCAGTTTTCTGCGGAACGCTCAGGTGCTTCACTCCGCTCAGCTCGTCCTTCGCCTGAACCTGAACCAAAACATCTGTATTCGTCCAGTCCTGCGGCGTCAGCGTCCAGCTGATCGCAGGGCCGTGCAGATCCGCGCGCCATTCCAATTCTGCCAGCCCGGCGCAGTTATCCGCATAATCGCAGGCGGCCAGCGTCAGCGTCTGACGTCCTTCTTTGTCGTTGGCCAACGGCGCCGACCAGATTTCGTCCTGCTCAGTCAATGCAATTTCACCTTGCGAAGTTGCGGCTTGTACCGTTTGAACACCGCTGTTAAACACCGCGGGCCGATCTTCGACTTTACCGGTATGGACTGTAAGTCGGGCCGTTCCATTAACCCAGTTTGAATATACCTGATCCCCATCCGCAAGAATCGTTCCCGCTTCGTCTTCAATCCAGCTGCGCTCACTCTGGGGCGGCAGGCGATCAATTTTGTACAGATCCGAAAGGGTTACACTGCGGTTGCCCGCAAAGTCTTCAACTTCCACTTTGATCCTGTTCAGACCATTTTCTCCCAGCGTCAGCGTCGCTGGCTGCGCCTGCAGCCATTCGCTGCAGCGGCCGTAATGCAGACCGCCGTCAACGGATAAAGCCCAGCGCCAGCGTTTTACGCCGGAATGTTCATCATAAGGGGAAACCTCAACCGCCATCGGCTGGTTATGCCACGTTTCATCACCCTGGGGATCCAAGTGTGCGGATGGCGCGGTATTGTCAATCAAAAAAACGTTTGACGTCACAGTCGCCCTGTTTCCAGCTTCATCCTGTAACTGCGCTTCGATCTGCCACTGGCCGGACTGATCCAGCGAATAGAAAAACGCAGAACCGTCCCCGTTTCCCAAATCCTGCCGCTGTTGGGTAAGAACATTCAGCAGCGTGTACCGGGCATCCGCAATCCAGTGTTCTTGCGGATCATACAGATTTTTATAGGTAACGACGGTGACGTCGTATGAATTCAGCCGGGCATTGGTACTGTGTCCTTCATACTTGTAACACGGCGTGCTGCGGCTGCCGGTTGTATGCTGACACCAGCCGGCGTCATCGCTCGACCAGATCTGATGCGGCAAATTTCCCTGCTGAGCCCAATATACCGGATTCGCTGCATACTGAACGCCCCAGCCCGGACTGGTTTCAATCCAGGGCCAGGCTTTTCCTTTTGAGCCGTATGAGTAATAGCGGTAACGAAAACCGCCGCCCTGTTCTTCAGTATACCAGCCGCTGATCTGGCTGGAGTAGCTGTCGAGCCCTTTTACGACCTCCGGATTGGCGTAGGCTGGAATGGATCCCCCGCGGCCATAGTCGTAGAAATCAGATTGATTCTGAATTTCCGCTTCCTGCCGTGCGAGCAATGAGGTCGACGGAGTAAAAATACCGGCACTCTCTTTTTTCCATATCCCCTGTGTACCATCAGGCTCGAAAGTTCCGCCGTCCAGACAAACCGTGACCTGACGAATATCTGTATTTTCAATTTTTTCCGGCGTCCAGCGAACATGTTCCTGCACGGCGTAATCCGGAATCTGAAAATAGTTTAACTCATAGTGACACTGCGGCCCGCTGTCGTTAAACATGACATAAAGATTGCTTACCTCGCGGTCTTCCAGATTTAAGGCAATCCGCTTCTCTTTCGTGCTCAGCACCTCTTCGCCAGCCGTCAGCTCCGCCCGGCCGTCAACCCAGTTCATTTCTGCGTTGATCCAGACTGTCTTTTCCATGACTTCGCCCCTGCCGTTCCATCCCTGAACCTCAAGCTGCAAGTCGCCGATCTTTATTGGCCGCCCGAAATGGGCTGAGATAAAATTGGGATCGTCCGGATTTTCATTTCCGCTGACAGTCAGCGTTTTTAATCCGGCCAGCACTTCCCAGCTTGTTCGCTTGGGATAGGAAAAAGTCCCCAGCGCGTTAAACTGCGCCGTAATTTGTTGGGAATTGATCGTCATCTGTTGATCGGCAGTAAATTCGCTGTCCCAGAAATCCTGATGGGCGACCCAATCCTTTACGGAATAAAATAACATGACTGTACAATCCGCCCGGATGGCTGCCATACTTAAAACCAGATTGATCAGCATCAGCAAGCACAAACATCTCCGCGTTTTCAATAGATCACCCGCTTCGTTGTTTTTGACGCCTTCAGCTCGGTTTTCAAACCGATCAGGGCGATTTCAATCTGAAGCTTCCCCGTTACTTTGTAGGTACACCGCTCATTCTGCGGCTGTCTTTCCGTTTCCACCGTCACTTCCGGAACCCGCTGCTTCCAAACTTCAATTTCCTGTTTGGCCGGTTCTGTCAGACCCTCGTGGACTTCAATGATTTCCACCATTGAGCTTGTCAGCTCATTGATTGTTTTATAGCCGACGGCAAAAGCCAGCATCTGCGGAATTAACAACACGCAGAATGTGAACACAAATAAGCCGCCGAAAATTTCCACGCCCTTACCCATATTTCTCCTCCTTTTTGTTTAGAAAAACCGGATCGAAGCGATCATATTCAAAATCACAAAGCCCAGCCACAGAAACAGAACGTAAGGAATCATATTCTGTTTTTCAATCCGGCGCTGCAGCTCAATGCGGCGTGCGCCCTGGATCTTTTCATTCGCGATTTTAGAAAACGCCGTTAAGATCAGCTCACGATTCTCGGAAGTGATCGACAGACTGAACAACGTCCGCATAATCCGTCCGATATCGTCAATTTGAGAAAACCGCTGGGCAAACTTCAAATAGGGCTTCAGATCAGATCCCTGGGTATGGATTTCCCGCGCCAAAACCCGCAGATCTTCCTGAAAGATCGCCGGCGCTTCACGGATTGATTTTTCAATCGCGTTGGGCACCGGATTGTTTTGAATCAGGATCGCCAGATGATTCAAATAGTAAGGAAATTCTTTTTTAGCCTGTCCCAGCAGTTGGATATAGATCATCTTTAACCGCAGGCGATCGCCAAGGTAGACGGCGGTGGCCGCCAGAACGGCGCAGATCAGTGAAAATGTATCCAGCGTGCCTTTCTTGATCGCCAGCATGAACAATCCGGCGGCAAACGCGTACAATATCCGTTTAAGCATGCGGGCGCGCGGTTGTCCCTTTCCTGTTTTTTCACAATAAAATGCGTAGTCGGATTCCATCCAGCGGTCTAATAACGCCGCTGTTTCCGCAGCGAACGGACCCGCTTGATAGGCCCACAGGCCCCACAAGCTCAGTGCACTCAGCTGCATCAGCGCCAACATCAATCCCATAAACTCACCTCTATTCCAGCTTGTCGTTGCGGCTGCACCAGAATTCATACAGAAACAGCGTCGCAGCGTTCAGCAGGTAAAACAGAAAAATGCAGAAGCGAAAGGACTCCGTCGCCAGATTGACATACATGGAGGAATGAAACATCTTTTTCATGACCAGCGCCGCCAGCAGATTCAAAATCATCATAAAGTAAAATACGGAACGTCCGGCAGCTTTCTTCTGCCGGTAATCGTTGATCAGCAGTTCACTTTCCTCGGTGTTGTCAAACAGATAATCGACAAGCTGTTCGTTGCGTCCGCCTTCAATCTTTTTGCCTTTTAACAATAAATGAAGATTACGGACCTGCGAATATTCGTACTTCTTTTCCAAATCATCCAGCGCCTGGGCAAAATCCGAATTGGCTTCGATCTGCCGCACGCAAAGCTCAAGATCCTTTTTTAACGGCGCTTCCACCAACGCCGCGCAGTCTTTCAGAATCCGCAGACTGTTTTTATCTTCCCGGATGTAAAGAATCGCGGTCGATACATACGTCAACATTTCCTTTTCTTCTTTTTCCTGGGCTAAGCGCTTCAGATTCATATAGAAAAATGAAGGCAGAAAGAAGATCGCCAGGGACGCGATGATCGCCGAATAGACCCAGTGCTCTGTCGTGGCGTAGCAGAGCAAGCCGCACAGAGTTCCTAAAATTGCCGCCTGACTTGCATATTGACCAGCCGGATAATGTCCGCCCAGGATTTCAATCCGGCGGATTAATCCAAAATAGGAAATATCGTTCAGCTTCCGCATCACCCGGCTGTCCAAAACAGCCTGCCAGTCATGGCAGTCCAGTTTGAATGCGAGGGCACTGTAACAAAAGCCCAGCGTCAGAAACAGAATTTTCATTCCGCGCATGATTTCTTCTCCCTGCTTTCCGTCATTCCCAGACGGCGCTGCAATTCGGGTGAACAGCGGTTCAGCCGGCCGGTGCGGGCCCGGTAGAGAACATGCTGGGTACATTGCCGGGTTTTCGGGTCATAGAGATACTCGATGATTTCGTCGACGCTGCGGACAATTCCGTCCTTACCCGTTTCCTTTTTCAGATGAACGACCAGATCGACCAGGGAATACACACGCATTTCAAGCGAGCTCATCGACTCCGCGTCGTTTTTCATCATCTGCTTGATGCGGGTGGTAACGGTATCCGCTCCGCGGGTATGCATCGTTGTCAGCACGGTATGTCCGGTCGACATCGCGTCCAGCAAATCGTCGACTTCTTTTCCGCGGGCTTCCTGAAGCAGAATCCAGTTGACGTTCTGACGCAGCGCCATCGCGATGATCGCTGAATAATCAAAGCCCGGACGCACCCGGAACGCGCTGCATGAAGCTTCAGGATGGATTTCCTTAATATTGAATTCCAGCGAATCTTCAATCGTCACAATTCTCTGATCGACGGGAATATAGGTCGCCAGAAATTTTAAGAATTCAGTTTTGCCGCTGCCGGTTTCACCGACAAAAATGATGTTGCACCGATAGCGGATACAGCGGATCAGAAACTGCAGTGCCGAACGGGTGATAAAGCCGCTTTCCACTAAATAGTCCTCGCTCAGAATACTGGCGCGGGATACCTTGCGCAGCGCCAACGTCACGCCGCTGACCGAAAGTTCCTCATGAATCGCGCTGACGCGCAAATCGAGATCGGCGTCATGAATATCGCCTTCCAGACAGGGGCTGCCGGGGTTGAATTCTTTTTCCATCTTATTGGCAACCTGATTGGCAATGCGGTTGATCTCCGTTTCCTGAATCGATCGGTCCATCAGACGGTAATGCCCATGATGATTGGAAGTCACCCAGATTTCGTTGTGATTCAGACAGTTGATATCGCGGATATCTTCCTGAATTAGAAGATCGCTGAGCACACCGAAGTCAATTTTGTCAAAGATCCGCGCATCATTCATCCTCCCTCACCTCTTTGACCAGACTGACGTCAATCGTTTTCTGATAAAGCAGTTCACGCATTTTCGCAATGTCATAGAAATCCTCAGCCTGACTTTCCGGATTCAGCGATCCATAGGTTACCATCGGCAGCACCGTGCCGAAAAACTTTGCCCGCTGGACCAGATCCGCGTCTTCGTACGAGAGGGCGACAACGATGACGCTGGTGGCCTTATCCGACTGGGCGTCGATATTCTTACCCGTACTGTCGCGAACCGCGATCACCCGCGCCTGCGATACCAGCTGCCCATACAGCACGCGTTTTTCCGATTCGTCTGCCTGTGTCGCGTAGCCCTGAAAATAAAGATCAATCTGATGTCCCGGCAGGATGGAATTGGCGTAAGATGTCTTGATGTCCGCGTCGATCGTCACCGCCGCTTCATTCTCCAGCAGCGGAAACGCCGACACATCATGAAGCTCATCTTTCGCTATCAACAGTTCTTCATAGAACAAGGCGCCTTCCGCAACCGAATTATAGGTGTCGACTGCCTGACCGATTAATTGTTCCGGATCTTTTTCAACGCCTTCCAGCACTACCGGCCGCGGAACCTCGATCAACTGAATATCCTCCCGTTGAATCACCGTGCCGGATTTCAGATA
Organism: Holdemania sp. 1001095H_141210_F2; assembly: GCF_015558105.1. Classification (NCBI taxonomy): domain Bacteria; kingdom Bacillati; phylum Bacillota; class Erysipelotrichia; order Erysipelotrichales; family Erysipelotrichaceae; genus Holdemania; species Holdemania sp. 1001095H_141210_F2. The sequence continues at coordinate 76,736 of NZ_JADNPO010000003.1, read as the reverse complement.
TCGCGCCGCAACGGGAACCAAAATCGGATCAATGGCCGCCTGTACGGTCGTTTCATACACTTTATAACCGCATAAGCCCACCGCCAACGTCAGAATCAGCGTTAAAAGCAGCCGGTAGCGCTGAAGAAAAGAAGGGGAAAGCTTTATTTTTTTCATTCTGTCTCCTCGTTTCTTTCAACGATCACCACGTTGTCATATTGCGAATCCATCTGTGCGCTCATCGCTGCTTTCCCCGATTCCCGCACCGCCACGGCAATCGCGGCCGGATCTTCATGAATATCGACAAAGCGAACTTCCAGCTGCGACAGCGTGCTGTGATTCTGCGCGATCTTTGCATTCCACAACCGCATCACCCGGTTTTTATTCACCGACAAACGGTTGTTTACGATCAGGTCTCCGCGGTTCAGCGCTTCGTCCATCACGGATAACTGCGTCGTCCGCACACTCTCAAACAGCGAATCTTCCATAATCAGCTTGCGGTCAAAATCCAGAAACAATAACAGACAGATACAGGCCAGGAAAATCAGGCCGTAAATCTTGACGGATTGACTCATTCATATTCCTCCTTCACATTGATGAAAAGAAAGGAAAGCGCGGCCGCTTTCCTTCTGTCGGTTACGATACCGACGGTGTGTAGTGCTGCCCTAAATCCAGCAAGTTCCCGACGGTCTTACTGATGCCGCTGGTCAGCTGCGCCGCGAATCCAGTGTCGGCCATTGTGATGTAAGCTATCAACAGGCCGACCAGAATTACCGCGATGATTAATCCTCCGTATTCTTGAAATATCTCTTTCATAAACACTCTCCTTTCGCTTACATTAGTAATATTGCGGTATTTTTAAAAAAGCCCCACGAAAAATCAAAATATTTTTACTTTTTTCCGTTTTTTTTAGAATTTTTATGAAAATCTCTGTTTATTTTCATAAATCTGCCTTTTTTTATGTTTTTTGCCTTCACAATGTGATAAACAAGGATTCATTCACATTTCTGCGTTGATCTGTTCTGCCAGACCGCGGCAAAATTTTTTTTATTTTTTTTTAAATTCAGGACTTCATTTTTTTCAAATTATGCTATAATAAATGAGCACTTGGAAATCAGAATGCGCGGGTGTAGTTCAATGGCAGAACACAACCTTCCCAAGGTTGCTACGGGAGTTCGATTCTCCTCACCCGCTCCACAAGTTGTGCAGATGTAGTTCAATGGTAGAACGCGACCTTGCCAAGGTCGACACGGCGGTTCAATTCCGCTCATCTGCTCCATGGTCATCAAAGCTCCGGATTGCGGAGCTTTTTTATTTTTTCCATTTTGCTGATCCCCGCCGCTCAGCTTGCGTTATCCCCTGTGTGCTAAAGGAACGCTTAACTTCGTGCCGGTTCTTTATCATCCCGGCCGTTTCAATCCCTGCCCGCCTTGCATTTTATTCCATGAAAATAATTTTCTTTAATTTTCATAAAATAACAAAATTTTCATTTTAATTTCTGGAAATCGTTTTTAATCGCTTGACTTTTCACGAATAACGGATAGACTTATAACATACAACAAAAACATGTAGAGGTAGCGGTGCAGATGAGTACGAAAGGGGAGCCGGCGGGCGATGATCTTTTCAGAAAGGCAACCACCGCCGAATAACAGGCTTCGGCAGAAGTTGGTTATGGGGCTGCAGGAAATACCCGCAGCACTCCTTCATTCAATGAAGAGGCGCTATTGCATAGAAAACGGTAATTCACCGCGTATGTAATAGTACGCGGTTTTTGTTTATCAGAGTCAATTCTGAGGAGGAAGAAAAGATGAAGAAAGTATTTACCCTTCTATGCTCCATCATGCTGCTGTTCACCGCGGCCTGTTCGTCGCAAAACGCCGCTCAGGGAAACCGGGCTTCAGATGAGGGACTGGTCGTCGCGATCGGAGGTCAGATCACAACCTTAGATCCAGGCTTAACCCAGGAAACAGTCAATGATTACGTACTGCGTCATTTGACCGCCGGTCTGTTTCGAGCTGACGACAGCAATCAGATCATCAACGATCTGTGCCAGGATTATACTCTTTCTGACGATGGGCTGACCTACACGTTCACTCTGCGCGACGGCGTTGTGTGGAGCGACGGTCAGCCGCTGACATCCGCCGATTTCAAATATGGAATCCTGCGGAATCTCACCTACGGCGCCGACAATTCCTGGTCGATTTACTACCCAATGACCTATCTGGCCGGCGCTGAAGAAATCGCCGGCAACATGGATCTGGATCCGACGCAGATTGAAATTGAAGGCGTCAGCACGCCTGATGATCAGACATTGGTTCTCAAACTGATCAAGCCCTGCGCCTGGTTCCCACAAATGCTGACAAACTATGTCTGGCGGCCGCTGCGCGCTGACATCGCCGACGCCCACGAATCGCTATGGGCCTTCAAGCCCGGTTATCCGACTGTCGGTCCGTACACGCTGGAAGAATGCAATGAAAATGAAAAAGCCGTCGTTGTGAAGAACGACAACTACTATGACGCTGATAGCATCACGATGCCGCGGATCACATTCCTGGTCATGGCCGATTCCGACGCGCAGTCCCTGGCGTTTAAAAACAACGAAATTGATATGGCGCTCAACATAACCGCGACGATTGCCGAAGGGTATCCAAATCCGGAAGAAATCTGGAAAATCCCACAAATCTCCAGTTATTTCATCGCTTTAAATTCCGGCTCTACCGGTCCTGACTATTTAAAAAATGTCGACGTCCGCCGGGCCTTAGCCCTTTCCATCGACAAGGATGCCTTGGTCAGCGCTGTCGGCAGCGAGGAATACTACCGCGTTCTGCATGGTTATGTTCCGGAAGGCTTAGCCGGGGCTGAGGGCGATTTCCGCAAGGAACAGGACGCCAGAGAAAAATATCTGGAATACAACCTGGACGAAGCCAAAGCTTTATTAGCCAGAGCGGGTTATGATGAAAGTCATCCGTTAAAAATTGTTTACAAGTATTCGCAAAGCCAGCTGCACGCTGACGTGGCGCAGATTCTGCAGCAGATGTGGGAAAAAGCCGGGATTCAATGTGAGCTGCAGGTCGTGGAATCCGGCGTCTTCTACAATCAGGTTGACAATGGCGATTTTGAAACCTCCCGTTATGGATACAGCGCCGGGGATGATCCTTCCCAGTTCCTCAATTTGTGGACGACTGGTCAGCAGATCGTAGCCTCCGTGGACGATCCGATTTATGATAAAATGGTTGATGAAGCGGGATATCTGGTCGATCATACGGAATACATGAACGCTTTGCATGACGCTGAACGTTATCTGATCGAAGAGAACGTCTACCTGATTCCCTTATTCAATTACAACACGCCGGGCTTAAAGAGCACTGCAGTCCAGGGTGTTGAGATGTGGGGCCTGACGCCGTTCTATGGGCATTGCACCCTTCAATCCGACGCTGCGTAAAAACAATCGCTGTCCACTAAAGCTGGAAGATGTGCCTGAGCGCATTTCTTCCAGTTTTTTTATGGCTGTTCGCTCTAAAAAACTTTGTTTGCCGCAACCATGCTGAGACCATTGTTCTTTATTTGTCCTCTGTTTGTTCGCAATCAACCCTTTTCCTTTTTTAGTGCTATACTATCATTAATGAAAACAGGAGGCTTCAATGATGAAATTACTGGCGATTGATTTAGATCAGACACTGCTTCACACCGACAAGACCGTATCCGCAATGACCCGGGAAATTTTCCACAGACTGAAAACAGAAACCGATCATCAGGTGATTGTGGCGACCGGCCGAGCCGTCATGCGCGCTAAAGAATACATGGAGGCGATCGAAGCTGACGGGATCATTTCATTAAACGGCGCAAAGACAATTTATCATGATCAGACACTCAGCAAATACGGGGTTGAAGCTGACAAGGCGGAAGCACTGATCCGCGAGCTGCTGACCCTTCCTGACACCCATGTCAACGTCACTTATCCCGATGTGATTCTGACCAATAACCGCAGTCTGGTCACCGGCGATCATGTCCACGAATATACCGATTATACGACGATCGACACCGTTGAGATCGCCAAGATTTCCATTGTTACTCAACTTCCGGAAATGATCAGGCAGCTGGATCTTGAAGCCTATCATTGCAAGTTGGTCGATAACGCCAAGGATCCCAATTATTTTGCGATTCTCAACAGTAAGGTATCCAAGCTCACCGGCTTAATGGATTTATGCGCTCATCTCAACATTGAGCTCTGCGACGTTATCGCCTTTGGCGACGATTACAATGACCTGGACATTCTGAAAGCTGCCGGCCATGCCGTCGTGATGGGCAATGCCGCTGATGAATTAAAATCCTGCGCCGACGATCTTGCGTTATCCAACGATGAAGACGGCGTCGCAGATTGGGTTGAAAGGCATCTTCTGAGTTCAAAATAAAAAGAAGTCGCAGGCAAGCTTCTTCAAGATTTTCCTATCCGCTGAATCCTCGGCCCCTTGTTTTAATAAGGCAAAAATGGATTAACAAAAAAGGAATGACGAATGAACCTTTTTCCCACATTGAGATTTATGGGGAAGAGGTTTTTTATTGAACAAAGAGATTGTTTTTCAGGGGTGGAAGGAAACTTGTTACTCTACTTTGATAAAAGGAATGCGAAAAAACGTACTGAGAGTATTGGATTATTAAAGGATGCGTTGATCATTGTTGACCCATCCTCATTTTGAACGCTGCACAATCCCGATCCCCTAAAAGAAAAGCTGCCGCATTCACGACAGCTTCGCTTCCTTCTTCTGATTTATCTTTTCAGCGTTGTCCTTTACCTCTCAATTTATCCGCTTTTTTGATAAAGTATTCCTGGCAGGACAGAATCTTGCCTTTCCGCTTTATCCCAGCGCTTTTCCGATCAAGACTTAACCAATGTCAGAGTGAAACCATCATATCCTTTAATGCCTACTGTTTGCAACGCCGTGGAATCCAGACGGTCTGACATTCCCAAATCTTCAATATACTGTCTGACACCCTTCACCTTCGGATCTTCGCTTGTCTTTTCGCACAGTTTGCCATCACGGATAACATTATCTCCGAAAATAACGGTTCCCGGATGACTCAGCTGCAGGCAAAGCTGCAAATACAGCGGATTATTCGGTTTGTCCGCATCAATAAAAATGAAGTCAAATGGTTCTGTCCCTTCGTCGATCAAATTCTGCAGCGATTGAGCAGCCGGCCCGCAAAGCAGCTCTACTTTATTCTGAAGCCCGGCGTGCGCAATATTCCGGGAAGCTAATTCAAATTTCTCCCGATCACATTCCAGACTGACCACTTTTCCATCATCAGGAACGGCCTTTGCCATCCAAATGGCGCTGTATCCCGCAAGCGTCCCCAATTCCAAAACCCGTTTCGATTGGCTTATCCTGATGAGCAGGGATAAGAACATACCCTGCGTCTTGGAGACTTCATGTTCCGGGAACTGATTCTCATGGCTTTGTGAAACGGCATAATCTAAATCTACGTCGTCAGGAATCAGATGTTGGAAAAGAAACAGATCGTTTTCAGTCCATTTTGATTGCATGGCAAGACCTCCCGTTTTTTAAGAAGCGGCAGCGAGAACAGATCGGGAAATTTTCTGCCGAACAAAAATACAACTCCTGCCGCGATCCCCGCCGATGGATTTCCTCTACTATTTCAGTCCAGTCCAATGCAGGCTTTCATCCCTGTTCAATATTCCATCATTTCCAATGATCTTATCCTGCGCTCTTCTGCGTCTTCTGATTTAAGAATAAACCGGTTTTCCTGAACCGTCAACACCGGCAGTTGCCTGGGAAGCGAATCAATCACTCGCCGTGAAAAAGAAAAGGACAACAAAAAAGATATCCTTACGCTTCGGTCTTCCCCAATCGTCCGGATATCTCTGTTTTTTTCATGGTGGAGCTGATCGGGCTCGAACCGACTACCTCTACACTGCCAGTGTAGCGCTCTCCCAGGTGAGCTACAACCCCATTGCTTATAAATATTAACAAATTGACAAAAAGATTTCAAGCCCTAATCTTAAAAAGGTTGCATTCAGCGCTTGATTTATTTCTTTTTCCGCCTGCTTTCCAACGATTTTATAAACTCTCGTGCCCCACCTTCATCCCTCAAAATGATGTTCCTTCTTAAACAGCTCCGCCCGCAGAACAGGCGCCTGTTCTGCACGCCTCTCTTGCCGCGCTGAACTCACAGCGCCAGCCAAGAGACAGTACAGATCAGAAACGTCCGATTTTCTTCTGCTCGCCTGCTGTTTTCCGGCAATCTTCGCAATTTCGCGGCTGCGGATTGCCCGGTGCATTTCTCGTTCACCAGCCGCGCGGCCTCAAGAAATGCTTTTCCATATATTCCGCAAACCCGTCCTCATCGTTTGTTTTTTCCGTTATCTCATCCGCAATCGCCTTGGTATCCGCGCCGCCGTTAGCCATACATACGCCCCAGCCGCTGCATTCCAGCATTTCGTTATCATTGCTCATATCTCCAAATGCGATCACTTTGCTTAACGGTAACTGATTCATTTCGCAATAATGTTCCAGCGCTACCGCTTTGGAAACCCGCTGATCAGTAAATTCCAGCATTGTCGTCTGCGTCTTAAACGCCTTGAAGTGCGATGAAGGATGCTTACCGACATAGTCGACGACCTCCGCCATCAGTTCCTCCGGCATTCGAAACATGATCTTCGCATTTTCTTCCGCATAAAACTCGGAAATATCGTCCACAACGATCAGATCCGTACGGTTTTTCTTCGACGATCGCTCCGTCGCTTCATCGACCCGCAGACACATCATTTTATCTTTGACATACATAAATGGGTTTAAATCAAACGGGGCCATCAATTCCAGAATCTCCTTGATCCATTCCCTTTTCAATTTGTAATAATCATGCCGTTTCTGGTGGACTCCATCCCACAATTCAGAGCCATTCATTCCGATCAACACTTCAAAATCGAAATCAAATCCCCAGTCCCGCGCCTGCTTATGCAGCTGCTGATCAATGGATCGTCCCGATGCAATGCCAAAATAAACGCCATGGGCATGCAGCCGATTGATGACGTCCTTTGCATGTTCTGTTAAAATTCGATCAGAAGTAATTAACGTGCTGTCGATATCGCAAATTACCAGACGAAAGTCTTCTATCATTGTAGTACTCCCCCTGCTCCCTGATTTCCTATTTTCTAAAAACAGCTTCTTTAACATTCTAGCAGAATTTCAGAAAAAGTGTGAAGGAAAGACCGGATTCAAAACGAATTCCAATCAACCTTTCTGAAAAACATTATTTTTGTTTCAAAACAGGATGATTTTCAAGCAATCCGCTTATCCAGCCTGCTTTGCTTCACGCGATAGCCCTAATCTTTACTCATTCTGATTCAGTCCGCACAAGCTCATGATTTAACTTATGAACCTTTCGCTGGCTTGCCGGTCATTTTCATGTTGAGTTCCTTGCGAATTAACGCCTCCGCCAGAACCATCACGTCAATCTGCTTTTGCAGCCGGCGAAAAGTTGCGGAAGCTTCTTCGTGCTTCACCTGCGCCGCACGGCATTTATGAAGGATGGAACCGATTGGAGCCAATGCTTTTTCAAGCTCTTCCCAACTCAATACCACAGATGGACAGGTTATGGCAGTTAATTCTGAGGAGATCTGCCTCGGCTGATCCGCTTGTTCCTTCTGTTGTTCCTGTTGAAGCAGCAGCTTGGCAATCCGCAGCGCCGCTATTCGATTTTCCAATAAACTTTAATGCGCGCTGCCCCTGGCAAATTGGGGCTGGATTTTCTCACACCGCCGCAGGATCGAATTGATCTCATTCAGCGCACTTTCCAGTGTTTTTTCTCCCATCTTATTTTAACCTCTTTTCCCCTTCCAGTGCGATCAGATCCGCGGGATCATAACGATGACTGCCGGCTTTGCTTTTCTTCCATTTCCAGCAGCAAATGGCTTCATTCAAGCTGCAGCCCGGATTCTCGGCGAAGAAGGTGCGGATATAGGTATTGTATTCGAACTGCGGATCAATCGGAGTTTGCTTTGTTTTTTTCTCAACAAGAATCTGGGCATAAGCTTGAATCGCGTCGCCATACGTTTTGCCCGCATTACTTTTCAGCCATTTCTGAAACGCGACGTTAAACGAAAACGACGGCCCGATCTTCGCTTTGAAAAAAGCCCGGTGTTTTTCGGAACAGACAAACGGAGATTCGATTGACATTTCTTCCCTCAGTGTGCCGGCGGTCTTCGGCTTGATTTTCCTCACCTTCATGATCTCAACAGGTTTGCCTTCTAAAAAACAGGCAATTCTCTCCGTCAGTTCTGATTTTCCGCCCGCCGCTGGCAATCCCGATGCCCGGCAAAAACGGACTAATTCTTCTTTCAGATAATAATGATTCCTAAACGTCGCCGCGTCCAGCGATCGATTTAAAACAGGTCTTTCCATGCTTGTTCCCTCCTTTCCTGAAATGCGGATATCGTATATTCAAACAGGCATCCGGAATGCTGTTCATCAACGTTATCCGAATGCCTGTTTGCGGCGTCAGCCTGATTTCTTTTTTAATAAGCGGTAAATCATGATTAATAAAACAATTTCTACAATATCGAAAATGTATTTCAAAAAAAATTGAACAACGATATTGACCGTCACCATAAACTCTGCCATCTGGATTATGCCCCAACTTTCTTTAGCGTCATGCTTTATCCTCATTATAGCGAACAAAAACAACGCCGGCAAGGGATTTCACGCTGACCCTGCCTGCATGGAAAAAACGATTATTCCAATTTCTCACGATGGGCTGTGATCATGGTGTAACTGTGCGCATTGATTGTAATTCGGCAATCTCCCGTCAACACATACCAGTTTTTCCCCCTGCGCTGAATCACAGCCTGCGGCGACGCGATCAACTTGCGGCACCAGACGACGACATCTTCCTCATTGATTTGCAAGTTTCTGCGGATCCGCTCGACGCCCATCACCGTCGTATGCAGCTGATCCAGATTTTGCAGAAGTAAGTTTTCCTGCTCCATAACTGCGGTTTGCTCCATTACGATATTCCCCACGCTCTGCTTCATTGAGCCTTTCTTTCCACGCCTGCCCGCTTAAGCCTGAACGATCTGAAAAATATAAAATTTAAGATAAGAGGTCTCCTCCATCGTCCAGAGAATCGGGTGATCATGATTCTGCTGGGTAACAGAAACCTGCTTCAGCGTCACGCCGGCTTCCTGCGCCGCTTCCCGCAGCATCTTTTCAAAATTGTCGATTTCCATGAACCGCGAACAGCTGCAGGTGATCAGATAGCCGCCGTTTTGAAGCAGCTTCATCGCCTGATAATTGATCCGTTTATATCCGGCATACGCCTGATGGATCGTTTTCCGGGACTTGGTGAACGCCGGCGGATCCAGCACGATGATATCGTATTGCCCAATTTTACATTGATCCAGATATTCAAAAACGTCGGCTTTCACAAATTGAATCCGGTCTTCCAGATGATTCAGTTTAGCATTCGCCCGGCCCTGATCCAACGCCGTCTGGGAGACGTCGACCGCGACGACGCTTTGAGCCTTGCCATAGGCCGCGTTTAAGGCAAATCCGCCGGTATGGCTGAAACAGTCCAGCACCCGCTGATCATGCGCCATCTGCCGCAGCAGCATCCGATTTGACTTTTGATCCAGGAAGTAGCCGGTCTTCTGTCCGTTTTCAATATCCACATTTAATTTCAGGCCGTTTTCCTGGATCACCGTCGTCGTCGGCAGTGACACGCCGCCCCAGAAACCCTTTTCCATCGGTAAGCCTTCCTTGCTTCGAACCTGTATATCATTGCGTTCATAGATTCCCTGAATCGTCTGGCCCTCCTGACGCAGCGTCTCCAACAACAAGTCGTAGATCATCGGTTTAATCTTTTCCATACCGTAAGCGCTGATCTGTGTGACGAGTATGTCGTTATACCGATCCACCGTCAAACCCGGCAGCTGATCTGCCTCGCCGAAAATCAGGCGGCAGTTGGTAAGATTCGCCGCTTCCACCGTTTTTCGGAAAGCATAAGCAAACTGGATCCGCTGTCTGAAAAAATCCCGGTCGATCACTGCCTGCGGATTTTTCGTCAGAATCCGCACGACGATATGACTGGTTTCCGAGTAAAAACCAGTTCCCAGATAGCGGCCGCCTTCCGTTGCAATATCCACCGGCGCTCCGTTTTCCGGATGTCCCTCAATTCTGATCAGGTTATTGCGGTACATCCACATCTGTCCTTTATCCAGCCATTTTTCGCCCTCTTGCGAAATGATTACTTTTGCGTAATTTCGATCCATCATTCAACCTCGTCTTCTTCTCTTTCTGCCTTAGTATAGCATAAATTCAGCCGCTCTTTGGGATAAGTTGATGTTTCTTCGCCATTGGGAACTGATTAATGCGCTATTCCACGCTCTTTGGCCATGGTTCAATTTTCATCAGTTCCGATTGATTCGCGGCTGCCTTTTGATCGCTGGAAAAACGTTTCAAATGCCAGGAAAAGCGCAAAATAAAAAATTGGAGAACCAGCCTCTTTCATTTCGGTTTCCCGCATGAATCAAGGTCAGCTCTCCAACTTGATTTTCGAATGGTGCGCCCAACAGGACTCGAACCTGCAACCTTTTGAATCGGAATCAAATGCGCTATCCAATTGCGCCATGGGCACGTAACGTTATTATTTTACAATGGGAAGCGCATTTCGTCAAGCGTTTAATCGGACGCTGAGACTGATTTCCCGCAGTTTTCCGATTTTCCAGCTTCCCCTTGCCTCTTTCATTCGCAGCGCTTGTCCCCACCGCCTTCTTCTTAAAAGCAATCCCCGTTCAGAAACGGCAGGCATTTCAACAAAGGCTGCCTTCGTTTCTTTCCTTACGCTTATCCCCTTCAGCAGTTTTGCTTGTCAGCGCTCTCGCTTCGTTTTATGATAGACTTAAAGAAAACAAAAACCCGTCGCCGATCAGTCAGGAGGGACATGTTTATGAACGAATCGCCGATCAAAGAACAATATACGAGCTCAAAGTCACTCATTAACGATCTGATCCGGCTTACCCGCAGCGATCAGTATATCTTCCGCGGCGTCAGCCGGCGGATTGAATTAAATCCTTCGATCTGCCGCAAATACGACCGGGAAACACAGACCCTTGTCAATCTAAAAGATCAGGAATTCGCACTGCTTCATGCTTTCCGTCAGCAGGCCTCCAACCTGTTATCCGGCACGATGGAAACGCTCGATTATGTTGCCTGTGCCCAGCATTACGGCATCCCGACCCGGCTGATCGACTGGACCTGTAATCCCTTTACCGCGCTATACTTTGCGCTGGCGGAAAATAAGCAGCCCGACAACGGGGAGTATGAATTATTCGTGCTGCCGCTCAGGGAACAAATTATCATTCACCGCTGTTATTCGCCAATGAAGGAAGCAGATCCGGAGTTTATTGAGGAATATGCCGCATTCCTGAAGCTGCTTCGCGATAAAGCCCGGTTTCTTTCTTTAGTTCAGAAACGAAACGCCGCGTTAAACGCACTGAAGATCGCCGCTGACGATCCTCATCCCCAAGGCTTGATCATCTACAACGGCAGCTTTAGCAATGCCCGGCTGATCGCCCAGGCCGGGTTGTTCTCCATCCCCTCTTCCATTGAAGGTGATGAAGCCGCAGAAGAAATTCGCCGCCGCGCCCGCTGCATTTCGATCCAGCTGTCGGATAAAGAACGCCGGGAAACGCTTGGTTTCCTGGACAACATGGGTTATAACAAACAGCGGCTGTTCCCCGATCTTCAGAATCTCTGTGATTCCATCGTTACTCAGGCCTTGCAAAAGCAGGCTGGAATTGAGTGAAACTTTCCGTTTCCATAAAAAATACCAGGGCCTCCTTCCTGGATAAGGAAGAAGATCCTGGTATTTTTCTATTTGTGGATAATTTCAGGCTGTGGATTCCCTCACCCTTTCCGGCTCAAAGCAATGATCCCGATCATTGTTAACAAGATGCCGGAATCCTGACTCATTTTTTCCTATAATTCATCCTCGCCGGTTTCCGTATAAGCCTCCATCGCTTCCGGATCAAACAAGCCGACCTGCTGCCGGCCGATCTCGATCAGGCCTTCGCTCAGTTTGGCATCGCCTTGAAACATCCGGCGCGAAATCAGTTCCATCAACATTCCCAGATTTAAGCCATAATACAATTTCAGACCTGGCTTCTCAGCCACGGCTTCCATCGCCACGTTAAACGGCGTGCCGCTGAACAGATCGGTCAGAATGATGATTTGATCCTGCTTTTCCAGTCTTTCCAACGCTGCACTCAGCCGCTTTTTCAAATCTTCCTTATCCGATTCTGCCGGAAAATCAAGCGCTTCATAGGCCGGCTGAGAACCCATGATCAATTCCAGCGCCGAGGTGATGCCGGTGGCGAAATGACCATGTCCCATCACAATAATTCCTGTGCTCATTTTTTTCTCCCGGTTTATTCTTCAGGCAGATGCGCCAGCTCTTCTTTAAACGGATTTACATTCGTATCAATGTTGGTATCCTTCGCCCCCTTGGCGGCGACAAACTGGAAAGGAACTGTCAGCATGATCGGCGCCAGATATTTGTTTGCTTTGACGCTGAATACCAGATCCCGCTTATCCGACGGGGCCTCCTTGACCGTGATCAGATGCACGCGGTCGGTGTATTTGCGAAACGCTTCCCGGAACTGTAAACAACGGTTCCACTCTGCTTCATCCGACCCCAGCATCAGGATGGTCTGTTTCGGTGTGATCGCCATCGTCGGTCCATGCGAATATTCCTCAATTTCATAGCCGATCGTCGGCAGCCGCAGCATTTCGCCGATCTTCAGCATGCCCTCTAAAGCTGAACCATAGTCGATGCCATAGCCCAGCACGTAGATTCGGTCGCTGTTGACAATCGTCGTCGCGTTGCGGTCATACCAGGCTTCACTCTCTGTTATCACCTGATCAAACTGATTGACAAACGTTTCGGTTTCCGCCAGCGCCTGACTGATTTTCTGAGCGGTCAGCGTGCCGCGAACCTCGGCGGCGGCCAGTGCCCACAGATACAGCTGCAGCAGTGTAACCGTATATCCGCGGGTTTCCGGCGGCGTTTCTTCCTTGCCGCATAACAGATGGATGACATGATCGACATGCCGGGTGATCTCGCTGTCAAGGTTCTCCGTCAACGCCACGGTCGGATAGCCTTCGCGGCGGGCCTTGTCCATGACCTCAATCGTTGAAATCGAAGTCCCGGACTGGCTGATGCCGACAAACAGAATTTCTTCTTTTTTCAGCATGCCGGTCCAATCGGCTTGTTCATAATGGGCAAACACCGTCGGATAATGACCCTGCGCCTCCAGTTTGCACAGATGCTTAAATTCATAGGCGGCAATCTGCGAAGCGTTATAGGAGGTCCCGGAACCGAAAAACAGCACTTTTTTGATCGGCAGCTGCACAAACAACTGACGGAAGGGCTCCACAAACTCCGCGCGGCGTGCAAAGGCAGCTCTTAACGCCCGCGGCTGATCTTTCATATAACCTAATACCGTTGGTTTTTCCATAGTTTCTTCCCAGTTCCTTTCTACAGTTTTCGAACGATTTCCGCCAGATCCTCCGGCACATCATCCGGCACCATCTGAACCAGCAGCTTAACGCCGTGATCCGCCAGCCGTTTGAAGTTGTCAATATCGGCGTCGGAGAGATACAATGTCTTTTTCACATGTTGATAACCCGGCTTGCCGGACAAATTGCCAACGGTGATCTGTTTGATCGCATAACCGTCCTCCACCATCTTTAACAACGGTTCCGGCCCCGCCGCCAGCAGCATTACGCGGCTGCCTTTGTCAAGATTGCGCTTCAGCTTGTCGGAAGCCGTCAGCGCGTCCAGAATCGACAGCTTCACTTTCGCCGGACAGCCGAATTTCAGCGCTGTCTTGCGCATTTCGTCCTTTGCGATTTTATCGTCGATCACGACGATTTTTTCCACGCTGTGATGCGGTACCCAGTAGCCGCAGACCTGCCCATGGATCAGCCGGTCGTCAATTCTTACTTCAACAATCGCCATGCAGTTTCCTCCTTATGCCAAAATGCCGAACACGCCGCAGATAAACGCCACGACGACGATGATCAGGATCAGCTTCATGATGCTGATTTTCTTTTTCAGCAGCCGGTAGATCAACAGCGTTGCGCCTAACGAAAGCAGCTGCGGACAGATTTCGTCGAGATATTGCTGAACGACAACTTCGCTGCCGGAGATCGTGAAGGCGATCGGGCATTCCAGACCAATCCAGGCGGCGATCATACAGCCGATCGCAGCGACGCCGACAATTCCGGCGCAATAGGTGAACAGCTGCATCTTGCCGGATTGCTGCAGGTTCTCAAGCAGCTTGCTGCCGTTGTTGTAGCCGATCTTCAGGCAGTAATACCGGGTCAGAAAGTTCGGAATGTTGAAGGCCAGAAGCAGAATGATCGGGCCGAGAATACTGCCCTGACTGGCGAAGCTGACGCCTAATGAACAGGCGATGACTTTGAAAATTCCCCAGAAGAACGTATCGCCGATCCCGGACAACGGTCCCATCAGGGAAACCTTGACGGCGTTGATCGATTCGACATCGAAGTTCTCGTTATCATGCGCCAGCTCTTCCATTGCGACCGCGATGCCCATGACAAACGGCGAAGGGGCAACCGTCATATTGAAAGCAGCGATATGACGATGAAGCGCGGCCTTGTAGCCTTCCGGATCATCCTTCCAGATCCGCTTCAAGCTCGGCATCATCGCGTACAGGAAGCCCAAGCCTTCCATACGTTCGTAGTTGAAGGAGCCTAACAGCGTAAAGGAACGCCAGTAGATTTGATTGAATTCTTTTTTGGACAGCTTGCGCGGATTGTCCTGCATCGACGTTGTCATTTACAATTCCTCCTCTTCCGGTTCAGATGCTGAATTGAGCTGATCCCGTTTCAGCAGGTAGATAATCCAGGCCAGCGCGACGGAAACCGCGGCCACGCCGATCATCGACATGCCTAACCAGGCGGTCAGCGCGAAGCCGATAATCAGATAAGGAATCAGGTCCTGTTCCAATAACAGGTTCATCAACAAGGCGAAGCCCAGCGCCGGCAGAACTTTGGCAACCGCATTCAGACCATTGGTCATCCAGGCCGGCAGATTGTTGACGATCACGTTGATCGCTTCATTGCCGAAGTATAAGGCCACGAATGTCAGACTAAGATAGATCAGGAAGGTCAGGATTCCGCATAACCAGTGAATCCAGATGATCTGCTTATCCTTGCCGCCCTCGTCGATCAGTTTATCGACGGTGTGCATCGGTCCGGAATACGCCGTATCCACCAACGTTTGTAAAAATTGCATCAGAATGGAAACTGGAACGCCGAAGGCCATCGCGACTTCGATGCCCGAGCCGGTTGACAGCGCAACTGCGGTGCCGATCGTCCCGCCGGTGCCGATGCTCAAACCGGCCGTCGGACCGATTGAAGCCGTCCCCATCCAGATCAGTTCCAGCTGAGCGCCGATGATCAGCCCTTCCTTCACATTCCCTAAAATCAAACCGACCAGAAAACCGGTGACCACCGGTTCGCGGAGTTTGCATTCTCCCAGCCATCCGCCTTCCAAAACGGACAAGGCTGCGACAACGCCGATCAAAGCAGCTTGCAATGCAGACATAATGATTTTTCCTCCTCCTTACAAGACTGTTGTAACTATACCAGTTTATTCATCTGGTATAGTTACTATACCACTTAATTATTTTATACACCTTCTATCCCCGGATTGCAATAAAAAAAGTGTGAAATTCACACTATTTCTTTGTTACATATTTAAACGACGTATATTCCGGCATATAATAGGCTTTCGTAAACTCAACTAAACGATGCTGTTCGTCAAATCCGAAATATTGGTAAGCGAAGACCTGCTTTTTCGGATCCGCCTCCATCACCTGCCGATAGGCGGCCGGGATTTCCTGGACTTCCATATCCGAGATGATGGTCTTGGGCATATGCCCCTGCAGCTCCATATAGGTATATAAGGAACCTTCTCCGAAGTTAAACCGCTCCGGCTGCTTAAACAGCGAGACGGGAAAGTAACAGATCTGCAGGGCATAGGGCTGATTGTCGATCCGGGAAAGCCGGATCAATTCATACAGCTGCGGACTGTCGGGAAAGTAATCACGGGTTGCTCCCTGGTTTTCAATTTGCTTAAACGACAGCACCGTCCGGGTGGACTGGAAACCGCTCTGCACCAGATTGCGGCTTAAGCTGACGTTTTCATTATCACCGAACGTTACTTTTTTTTCATTTTTTGGCAGCCGGCTGACAAAGGTGCCTTTGCCCTGGATCGAGACCAGCGTTCCTTCTTCCACCAGTTTTTTGATCGCGCTGCGCACCGTCAGGCGGTTGATTCCGTATTGCTGCGCCATCTGCCGTTCCGACATGATTTTCTCGCCCACGCGGTATTCGCCGGTGCGGATTTTCTCCAGAATGTTTTCCATCAGCTGCACATAGACTGCTTTTTCCATACTCATACCGTCGTCACGCTCCTGAACTTGAAAAAGCTGGGGATTGCAACGATCTGAAAATATTCCAGCGGTTTCATCGAATCCAGATAAGTCAGACCGGTGCTCATCAGAATCTCGGCGTCGTCTTCCACCTGCAGCAGCTGCGCTTCTTCCTCGCTGGCATGCACGATCCGGATTTCCTCTTCATTCCGGCAAATATCATAGCCGAATTGTTCGCGCAGGACACGGTACAGCGACCGGTTTTCCAGCGGCAGCGTTTCGATTCCGCGGACTTTTTCATATTCGATATAGACCTGTTCGACTGACCGCGGTTTGCCTTCCACGATCCGCAGTTTTCGATAGCTGAAGATCCGGGTGGCGATCGGGATCTGAAGCTGTTCGCTGATCAGCTTATTTGCTTCGATCACCGACTGATCCAGAATCGGATAGACGTAATGAAAACCTCGGGCTTCCAAAGCCTGAGTAATTGATTCAAATTGATCCAGCTGGCGTGTGACATAGACTTCATCATTCATAATTTCACCGTTTTCCTAGTGGTTTAGTATAGTATACCACTTCTGAAAAATAAGCTCAAGCCGGCACCCTTCCCTCTTTGGGAACTGTGTTTCGCCATAAAACCACCGGTTTTAGAATTGTAGGGATAAAAATAAAAAACCGGGCGCATGCGCTCGGCTGTTCGACTTTTGGTGGAGCTGCGGGGAGTCGAACCCCGGTCCAGGAATAGTCCCCATTCAGACATCTACAGTTTATTCCGTTTGCTTATAAAACAGATATGTTAACGGACAAAACGATCTGAGTTTGTCTGTTGATTGTCGGGAAATCCGTCCAGACGCCGAATCTCCTTATCCTTCATTTCTGATACTGTCCGGCAACCTGAAGAAAGAATCACCGGCAGCAGCTGCAATCTCTATGCCGAGATATTAAGCAGCGAAAGCAACCTGACGGTTTCCACCGAACAGATTAGCTAAAAAAGATTTTCCAGTTATTTTTTGTTGGCTGTTAGGCAGCCGCCCCACTGCAGTCTGAATCCAACTTAGACCTGTCGAAACCATGACAACCCCAGTTGTTATGCTATAACAGTATATAGCATAAACCGCATTCCGTCAAATTATTCGCCATTGTTGGAAATTCGGTAGCCGCTCTGACGGTCAACCCGGTATTTCAGCGGCTGTCTGTCCAGATACCGCTGCAAATTTTCCAGCGCCATCGCGATCACCGTGTCGTAGGTGCTCTGTTGGTTGTAGTTGCCTGAGACATGCGGCGTCAGAATCACGCGGTCATAACCCCATAACGGATTATTCATTGGCAGCGGCTCCGGATCCACGACGTCCAGAACCAGCCCGCCGAAGTGTCCCTGATCCAGCAGCGCGCACAACGCCGGCGTATCCACCGTAACGCCTCGGCCAACGTTGACGAGAACACAATCCCGACGCGTCAGCGCCAGCCGCCGCTGATCGAAGAAGTGCCGGGTTTCCGGCGTGCTTGGCAGACACAGCGCGACGATATCTGCTTGCGGCAGTTCTTCCTCGATCTGATCCATCAGCACCAGCCGGTCAACATAATCCGGACAACCGCCCGGGGTTCGCTTCACGCCCGTTACAGTACACCCTAACGCCTTCATCCGCCAGCCAAATTCCCGGCCGATGTCGCCCAAACCGACGATCAGCACTGACGATCCTTTCAACGAACGAACCTTTCCTTCATTTTTCCACACCCGCAGCTTCTGATTTTCCCGGTAGAGATTTAATTTTTTATAGATCGACAGCACTCCTGCCAGCATGTGCTCCGCAATCGCCGGTCCGTAAGCACCGGTCGAATTGGTCAGCAGGACATCCTGGGCCAATCCTTCTTCCTTTACATATTGCTCAGCGCCAGCGCTTTCCAGATGCAGCCAGCGCAGCGCCTTCGCCTGAGGCAGCCAGCGGTTGGGAAGATTTCCGATCACAACTTCAGCTTCCGCAAGCCGCGCTTCATCCAGCTCGTTGCGTTCGCAGAAATCAATCTCCGCCTGCGGACAAGCCGCCTGAATTGTCTCTTGCAGGGAAGCCTCGGTCGGAATGATCCAGCAAACTTTTACTTTTTCCATTGCCCAAACCTTCTTTCTGGCTTCATTGTACCTGAGCGGTTGGCGCACGTCAATCATCCAGCTCGCCGATGTAGTGCTTTTCCGCATTCAGTCCCAAGACAAGCGCCGCCCTGCCGCAAACCCGCAAACGATCCGGACAGCTTCTTCTTTAATGTTTCTCTGCCGCTTCCATGCCGGTTGATTCAATCGCGCAGCGGGCGATATTGCACGTATGATCCGCCATTCGCTCCAGGTTGCCCAGAATATCGCAGAACACGGAACCCGCGACAGCCGAACTGCACTCCTGGCGGCTCATCCGGTCGAAGTGATTCTGCCGGGCCTTGTATTCCAGCAAGTCCATGTAATTCTCATCTTCCAGCAGCGCGGAATACAGTGTGTAATCCTGCGATTCATAAACTCTTACGGACTGGGCGAGCATGTGATCAAACAAGTCGAACATCTGCAGCACCTCGTCCTTCGCACCGGCGGAGAACGAAGACTGATCTTCGCTGACCATTTCGAAGAACTCGACGAGATTCACGGTCAGATCGCCGATCCGTTCCAGATTTTTGATCACCTGCAGATTGAGATTCAGGTCCGCCATTTCCTTATCCGACAGATTTTCCTTGGAGATCTGCATCAGATACTGCGTGATCTTCGCATCGAAACTGTTGATCAGTGCCTCCGACTGCAGGATCATCTCGCGGTCCTCCTCGTCGGTGCCCTTGACGAAATAACTTTTTGCTTCCTGCACCGTCTTGCTTACGACGTCGACCATTTTAAAGATCGACTTGTGGACAAGCTCCAGCGCCGAGGCCGGCAGCTCGTGAATAATCTTCTCGTCCAGATCGTCGATTTTGATATCCAGCCGCTCCGGTTCCTGCCCCGGAATCAGTTTCTTGACCAGCTGACACATCTGCTTTAAGAATGGGAAAAACAGGATCGTCGCCCCGACGTTAAACAGGATATGCGCAACAGCGATCTGCATCATCGGCGCGATGTTCAGCATCGCCGACAGCTTTTGGATCAGCAGGATGTACGGCTGAAGCAGAAGCATGCCGATCAGGGTGCCGATCACATTGAACAACGTATGTAAGCCTGCCGTCCGTTTGGCCGCCAGACTGCCGCCGATCGCCGCGAAGACGCCGGTGATGGTCGTGCCGATATTGGAGCCGAACACAAACGGCAGCGCTGCCGACATCGACATCGCCCCCGCTTCCACTAACTTCTGCACCACGCCGATGGTCGCCGCCGAGCCCTGAATCAGCGCGGTCAGCACGGTGCCTGCCAACAATGCCAGAAGCGGCTGCCGGCCCATCATTTCCGCAAAGGCGATGAATTCCGGCATGTCCTTAAGCATCGACAAAGAATCGCCCATAATCCGCAACCCATAAAACAACAAGCCGAAGCCCATCACAATCTCGCCAACCGTGCGGCTCTTTTTCCGCTTGGCAAACGAAATCACCACGCCGCCCGCAAACACGAAGAACAAGGCGAACTGTTCCACCTTCAGGCCGATCAGAAACGCCGTCACCGTCGTACCGATGTTGGCGCCCATGACGATCCCCGCCGCCTGTTCCAGCCGCATTAACCCGGCCCGCACCAACCCGATTGTAATCGCCGTCGTCGCTGAGCTGGACTGGATCATAATCGTGACCAGGGCCCCGATCACAATCGCCATCAGCGGTTTCGACGTATATTTATCAATGTAATCCCGCAGCTTATCCCCGGCTAAGCTCTTTAAACCGTCCCCCATAAATTTGATGCCGAATAAGAACAGCCCGAAGCCGCCTAAAATCATATCCCACTGAATATCCTGTAACGTCATCCTTCCACTCCTCTCAAAGGTAAAGATACCAAGAAAAAAAGAAAATGACTGTTAAGTTTCTGTTAATTTTCCGTTAATCTGCCTTCATTCGCTGCTTTTTTACGATTTCCGTCAGAATGACTGCCTTTTTCAGGAATCGGCTTCCTGATCCGGTCTGTAAAATCCGACCGGCTGAACCGCGCCGCGCTTAGTTTTCCTCGCGCCGCCGGCTTCATTCACAGAAATCATCAATCTCTCCCACTTCTTTCAGAATTCTTAAAACGCGGGCAGGGATAGAATGTTGCGGCGCAAGCTATGCTATAATAAGACCAAGTCCTCATAGGACGGCAGAGGAGGAATATACGCATGATGTGGATTATTTTACTGGTCGTGCTCGCGGTGCTGGTCATCTGGTTTATCGCGGCCTACAACGGGTTTGTATCGTTAAAAAATAAAGTTGAGGAAGCGTTCTCCACGATGGATGTGTATCTGGTTAAGCGTTACGACCTGATCCCGAACTTAGTCGAAACGGTCAAGGGTTATGCAGCGCATGAAAAGGAAACACTGGAAAAAGTCGTATCCGCCCGCAGTCTGGCCATGAACGCGCATTCGATGGATGAAAAAATCGCCCAGGAACAGAATCTGTCCGGCTTGTTAGGCCGTTTGATGGCGATCTCGGAGAGCTATCCGGATCTGAAGGCCAACACTAACTTCATTGATCTGCAGCGGCAGCTGAAAGACATGGAAGGGGAAATCGCCAACGCCCGCAAGTATTACAACGGTGTGGTTAAAGCCTTCAATACCCGCACGGAAACGATTCCGAGCAATCTGATCGCGATGATCTGCGGTTTTAAGAAAATGCCGTTGTTTGTCGTTAAGGATGAAGCTCAGCGCGAAAACGTCAAAGTTTCTTTCTAAATATCGCTTTCCGCGATATTTTTTAAACCTTGGCGCGATGCCGGAACCCAGTTGGGAATGCCGGCATTCGGACAGTAAGGAGTGGAATTTATGAAAAAACGAATTTTATTCAGCGTTCTGACGCTGTTTCTGCTTTTCCTCGGGCTGCAGCCGATTCACGCTCAGGAAGGCTTCACGATCGACCATTACGACATTCAGATTGAGGTCAGCGAAGATGGGGTGTATACCGTTACGGAAACGCTCGACGTTCAGTTTCAGCAGCGCCTGCACGGCTTAAATCTGACGCTGCCCAAACGTTACCGCAATGTATCATGGCAGATTGGCGATACCGTGATAAACCGCAGCTACGTCTTTCCGATCGACCACATCGAAGTGCTCTCAGGTCATGAAGCCAAGCTCAGCGATGAGGATGATTACTACAACCTCCGCCTGGGCAGCGCCGATACCTACGCCCAATCTGAAGAAACCTATCAGATCCGCTATCAGGTGCATACCCGCGATTTGAGGTTGGGCAATATCCAGAGTTTTTACTGGAATCTGATTTCTGTTCACTGGGATACAACGATTGAGAAGGTCACCTTCCGGGTCACGATGCCAAAAAGCTTCGATGCCAGCCAGCTGTACTTCTATTCTGATCTGCCGCAGGATCAATTCCGCTTTGAGCAGGAAGGGACGACCTTCAGCGGCGAAACCTTATCCGCGCTGGCTCCGTTTGAGGGGATCACGGTTAAGCTGGACTTGCCTGATCAGTATTTCATCTATCCGAAACAAGCTGATTATTCCCTGCCCCTCGCCATTCTCGGCGGTTTTATCACGCTGCTCAGCATTTTCTGTCTGATGCGGTGGGGTCGTGATGAAACGTTGATCATTCCGGTCGAATTTACAGCGCCGGAGGGGATCTCCAGCACCGAGGTCGGTATGATTCTAAACGGTTCCGTGCAGAACCAGGAAGTCTTGTCGCTGATTCTGGACTGGGCGAATCGCGGCTACCTGACGATTGAGGATCAAAAGAAGACCTTGAAGCTGAATAAGCTGCAAGCTTTGCCGGAGGATACGCCGGTCGCGGAGCTGCGGTTGTTCAACGCGCTGTTTAACAATCGCGACAGCGTGACGACAAAACAGCTGGAGGAGAAGTTTTACACCCATCTCAATCAGGCGATCCAGGATTATTCCGCTTATTACCGGCTGCCGGAAAAGCGGTTGTTCACCAAGCTCTCTTCAACCTTACAGGTAATTTTAACCTTGTTAGCGCCGCTGCCGATTGCGATTCTGGCGGCCTTGCAGTTCTATGCCGTTGAATTCAGCTTCGCGGCAATCGTATTCCTGATCATTCCGTATTTCGTGATGATCATCGTCATCATCATGGGCAGCAGTCTGCAGCAGCGCTGGCACAGTGCCGGCGGCGGCTTTCGATTCGGTATGCTTCTCGGTATGGTCCTGCTTACGGGTCTGTGGGCGCTGTTATTGGCGATTGCCTTTCTGACAGCACGCCAGAGCTGGCTCTGCCCGGTTTTCTTAAGCATCTGCACGCTGATCAGCGCTCTCTGCGCGGTTTTCATGAAGAAGCGGACCGAGCGGGGACAGCGGTTAACCGGGAAAGTCTTAGGTCTGCGAAACTTCATTCTGTACGCGGAAAAGGACCGTCTGGCCATGTTGGTAAAAGATGATCCAACTTACTTCTACTCGATTCTGCCCTATGCCTACGCGCTGGGCTTATCGGATATCTGGGCGGAACATTTCCGGGGTCTGACCTTGGAACCGCCAACCTGGTACTACGGCCCGGATGGCTGGACAACGTGGTATATGATCAGCCGGCTGGACCGCAATATGAATTCGTTCCAGCGAGCCATGACCTCCGCGCCGGTTTCCTCAAGCTCGGGTCCGCATGGCGGCAGCTTCGGCGGAGGCGGGGGCGGCGGTTTTACCGGCGGCGGCTTCGGCGGCACCTCTGGCAGCGGCTGGTAAGCAGCTCAATCCGCATTCTGATCTCAATATCCGCCAATCGCAATGAACACAAAAGCTGCAGATTATTAGAACTTGCGGCTTTTCTTCTGCCGATCATTCAGACAAGCAGCGCCTATTTCTTTAAGAGCCGAGCTTCGTTCCGCCAGCATTGCCGTTTTATCGTGCGCAGTACTTTCATCTTGTTCTTTGTTTCAGGCTGATGCTCTGTCATTCGCTCAAAAATAAAGGCTTTTCTACTTCCATTGCAGAACAAAAAAACACGGCTTACCACCGTGCTTTCATCGCTTTCTCCATCTCCCGCTTCGCGTCCTTCAGCTTCGCGTCCTCACGCTTGTCGTACAACGCTTTCCCCTTAGCCAGCGCGATCTCCATCTTGGCTCGGCCGTTTTTTAAATACAGCTTCACCGGGACGACAGTATAGCCCTTCAGCTTGACCTTCTGCTGGAGCTTGACGATCTCCAGCTTGTGCAGCAGCAGCTTCCGTTGGCGGGTTTCGTCATGATTGAACTGGTTGCCATGATCATAGGCCGCGATGTGCATCTCCTTGATCCAGGCTTCACCGCTGATGAAGCTGACGTAGGCATCCTTAAACTGCGCCTTGCCCTGACGGATCGATTTAATTTCAGTTCCAGTCAGGACCAGTCCGGCTTCAAAGCGTTCCTCCAACGAATAGTCATGGGACGCCTTGCGGTTGACGGCAATGATTTTTTCACCGCTCATCGTGATTCCTCCTTATGCTTGGGTGGGTTTCGGTTTCCGCCGGCGGGTGCGCCGACGTTTGCTTTTGACCGGAGCCGGTTCCGCAGGCCGGCTCGGTTCCTTGCGGGGACCGGCTTTTTTCTTCGCTGCGGGAATAGGCTCGCGTTTTTCCTTGCGCGGCCGGACGAGATCGAAGTCGATCTCCTGATGGAGCTTACTGGCGCCGGTCACTTTAATCTTGACACGCTGCCCCAGCCGGTATATCTTCTTTGTCCGCTCGCCCTTCAGGCTCAGCGTATCCGGATCGTAATGATAGTAATCGTCCGTCAGCTTCTGCACGTGGACCAGACCTTCGACGGTGTTTTCCAGTTCGACAAAGAAACCGAACTTCGTAACGCCGCTGATAACGCCTTCGGCAATCTTGCCGATCTGATCCTCCATGTATTCGGCTTTCTTCATGTCTTCGACTTCGCGTTCCGCCTCGATCGCGGCCCGTTCCCGCTCAGAGGTCAGCTTGCCGTATTCCTCCATTTTGAGTTCGTCCTGCTTCATCATCTCCTGATCCAATGCAGTTCCGAAACCGTATTTGTGAAGCATCCGGTGAACGATCAAATCCGGATACCGACGGATCGGCGAGGTGAAGTGGGTGTATTCTTCCAGCGCCAGTCCGAAATGGCCCAGACAGCGCGGATCATATTTTGCCTTCTGCATGCTTCGCAGCATCATCGTCGAGATGACCGGATAGGCCGGATCGTCTTTGAACGAATCCAAAAGCTGCTGCAGCTGCAGCGGACGGATTTGTTCAACGCTGCCTTTAAAGCGCTTGCCCATCAACAGGACAATCTTCGCAAAATCCCGCAGCTTCTTCGGCTCCGGCGCTTCATGCACCCGGTACAAGGCCGGAATCTCAAGCCATTTCATGTGCCGGGCCACGCATTCGTTAGCCGTGACCATGAAATCCTCAATGATCATTTCCGCTTCCTTGCGCTCGCGCACCTGAATTTCCTGAATTTTATTTTGTTCGTTTAAAATGATTTTCGCTTCCGGCGTTTCAAAGTCGATCGCTCCGGCCTCATGACGGCGCTTGCGGATCGCCCGGGAACAATCCCGCATCAAACCGATCATCTCCGTCAGCTTTTTGTATTTCCGGCAGGCTTCTTCCTCGCCTTCCAGAATTGCGTTCACCGCGGTATAGGTCATCCGCTCCGTTGTCTTAATATAGGATGGAAAGATCTCATAATTGAGGATTTCCCCAGCTTCGCTGATCTCCATTTCACACGACAGCGTTAACCGCAGCACTTTCGGATTCAAGGAACAGATGCCGTTGGATAACAGGTGCGGAAGCATCGGTACCACACGGTCGACGACATAGGTGGACGTGCCGCGTTTGAGCGCTTCCTGATCAAGCGGACTGTTCTCTGGAACATAGTGGGAAACGTCCGCAATATGAACGCCCAGCCGGTATCCGCCGGCGATCTTCTCAACGCAGACCGCGTCGTCCAGATCCTTGGAATCCTCGCCGTCAATCGTGATAATCATTTTCCCAGTGCAGTCGCGGCGGCCTTCTTTTTCTTTCGGCGATACGCGCGATGGCGTCCGCTGCGCCTGTTCCATGACTTCCTGTGGGAACTGCGGGTCGATATCGTATTCCAGCAGCACCGACAAAATATCCACGCCCGGATCGTCGATATGGCCTAACAGCTGGACAATTTCCAGCTCCATCGGATCACCGTAGCGCAAGACCTTCAATAACACCTTCGTGCCGCTGACCATTTTAAAGGCCTGCCAGTTTTTGACGATCAGCCGGGCTTTAATCCGCTCGTCGTCCAGCCGCAGCTGCAGACCCTTGCCTGGCGAAGAGAAAAACGTCCCGACCAGCGTGTTTGTTTTGTGCTGCAGAACGCGGATGACCTCGCCCTCGTCGCTGCCGTAGAAAGACGGCAGTTTCTTGACGATTGCCACATCGCCGTTCATCGCCCCATGCAGATTGGCTTCCGTGATGTGGATGCTGTTCTCTCCTTCCAAATCCAGAAAGCCGAAACCTTTGCGGTTTACGGATAACGCTCCCTGATAGTAACCGCCCATTCTGGCCGGCATCAGATTGCCTTTCTGACTGAACACGATCACATATTGTTCAGCCAGTTCGTTGACCGCTTTATTCATCGCCACGAATTCTTCTGTTGTTGCTAAGCCTAACGTTTCCTGCAGCTGAGCCAGACTCAACGGTCGGTAATGCTCGTCGGCAATCATCGTTTCAATTTGTTGTTTTATGTCTATTTGTTCCATAACCTCACCTCGAATTTCCTTTAATAATATGAAAAAAGGCCGCTGTTGACGGCCGTTAGTTCAGTACCCTAATCACAATGACCAGCACGAAGAACAAAATTCCGACAACCAAGGTGGCATTGGAAATAATCTTCTCCGGTCCTCTCTCTTTTACATTGGCAAACAGATTTAATCCGCCGCTCCCAGTAAAAGCACCGCTGATCCCGTCTGATTTTCCACTTTGTAACAGAGAAAGAAGTATTAAAATCACGGACACCACCATCAATAAGATATCAAGCATCTTAATCCTCCTTTCAGATTTATCGCTTTTCTATTATAACAAAGGCGTAGTCAAATTGCAAACAGTTCCGCTGAATTTCAGGAGGAAAGCGGGAATTCCCTGCGCTTCTTCCTTATTGTTCACCAGGAACAAGAGATTTAATCCGCTGGCTTAACTTCTTTTCTCTGTTGACATTCCTTTTTTGTGAAAAAAGACAGCCTGTGAAAGACTGTCTTTTCAAATGAAGATGTATTCTGCTTATTTCTTAACGTTGTAGAAGCAGTTCATGCCCTGGTATTCAGCGATTGGGCCCAGTTCGTCTTCGATCCGGATCAGCTGATTGTACTTCGCGATACGGTCAGTACGGCTCATCGAACCGGTCTTGATCTGGCCTGCATTCAGACCGACGGCGATATCCGCGATGGTCGTATCTTCTGTTTCACCGGAACGGTGGGAAACGACGCAGGTATAGCCCGCCTTCTTCGCCATTTCGATAGCGTCGAAGGTTTCTGTCAGCGAACCGATCTGGTTGACCTTGATCAGGATCGAGTTGGCGATGCCCTTTTCAATGCCTTCCTTCAGGATTGCCGGGTTCGTAACGAACAGATCGTCGCCGACCAGCTGAATCTTGCTTCCCAGCTTGTCTGTCAGTTTCTTCCAGCCGTCCCAGTCTCTTTCGCCTAAGCCGTCTTCGATCGAAACAATCGGGTACTTTTCAACCCATTCTTCATACATGGCGATCATTTCATCCGTGGTCTTTGTGCCCTGTCCGGATTTTTCCAGATCGTAGTTGCCGGTTTCTTCATTGTAGAATTCAGAAGCCGCAACGTCCATGGCGATGCAGATATCCTTGCCCGGAACATAGCCCGCAGCCTTGATCGCTTCAACGATCAGCTTCAGCGGTTCTTCATTGCCTTCAACGCAGGAAGGAGCGAAGCCGCCTTCATCACCGACGTTGGTGTTGTAGCCTTTGCCCTTTAAGACTTTGCGCAGGTTGTGGAATGTTTCAGCGCCCATTCTGACAGCTTCCTTCAGGGAAGTTGCGCCGACCGGCATGATCATGAATTCCTGGAAATCAACCGTGGAATCCGCATGGCTGCCGCCGTTTAAGACGTTCATCATCGGAACTGGCAGCGTCTTGCCGTTGAATCCGCCGAAATACTTGTACAGCGGCATATCATAGTAATCTGCAGCGGCCCGTGCGCAAGCCATGGAAACGCCCAGGATCGCGTTCGCGCCCAGTTTGGACTTATCGTTGGTGCCGTCCAGTTCGATCATGACTTTGTCGATCGCGTTCTGATCGGTAACGTCCATGCCTAAGACAGCGTCGGCAATGATATCGTTAACGTTGGCAACCGCCTTCGTTACGCCCTTGCCCATGAAACGGCTCTTATCGCCATCACGCAGTTCCAGTGCTTCTCTTTCGCCTGTGGATGCGCCGGATGGAACGATCGCGCGTCCGAAAGCGCCGGATTCTGTCGTCACTTCGACTTCAACAGTTGGGTTGCCGCGGGAGTCCAGGACTTCGCGTGCGTAAACATCAATAATACTAGGCATCTTCAATTTCCTCCTTGTGATTACCTGTTCTATTTTCCTTTTCCCTTTTCATTTGGGGAAAAGTCAAATGCTAACGGTGTGTTTTCTTTGTTTTTCTGCCGTCGTTCTGCAGCGCCAGCCCCAGAACGATCAGCAATACCGGCCAGTAGCTGACCAGCATCGTTTCCATACCGGCCATCAGCTGTTGGACGTCCAGAGTCGGATTCAGCAACAAGATGGCGCCGGAAACAATCAGAATCCCGCCGATCCTCTTTTTCATAACGACGCCTCCTTTTGGCTTCATTATAGACAGAGGATCGATGGGAATTTTGTCATTTTACCTTATTTTGTCGCGTTGATAATTTCTTCAAAGGAATCCGTTTTCAACGAAGCTCCGCCGATCAGAGCGCCGTCGATATCTTCCATGGCCATGTATTCCTTAATATTGTTTGGCTTGACCGATCCGCCGTACTGGATGCGGACGCCTTCCGCCGCTTCATCGCCAAACATCACGCGAACCTGGTCACGGACGATGTGGCAGCAGTTCTGCGCGATTTCCTTGGTTGCGCTCTTGCCGGTGCCGATCGCCCAGATCGGTTCATATGCAAGAACCATCTTGGCGACGCACTTCGGGCACAGCCCTTCCAGGCCGCCCTTCAGCTGCGCGCGGATGACTTCTTCAGTCTGACCGGCGTCAAACTGAGCTTCAGTTTCACCGATGCACAGGATCGGCGTGATCCCCGCTTCGATTAAACGCTTGGCCTTTTTGTTGACCGTTTCGTCTGTTTCATTGAACATCTGACGGCGTTCGGAATGGCCGATGATGCACCATTTAACACCGATTTCTTCCAGCATCGGAACGCTGACTTCACCAGTGAACGCGCCGTTGTCTTCAAAGTGGCAGTTTTCCGCCGCGACGATCAGACCCTTCGCCGTGTTGACGCAGTCCTTCAGCGCTGTGAACGGAGCTGCGATGCCGTAATCTGCGCCGTCGTGCAGCTTCGGTTCAATTTCATTGATGAAGCTGACCGCTTCCGCGCAGGTCTTATTCATTTTCCAGTTTCCGACAATAATTGGTTTTCTCATTGATTTATTTCTCCTGAATGATTGCGATGCCCGGCAGTTCCTTGCCTTCCATGTATTCCAGGGAAGCGCCGCCGCCGGTGGAAATGTGCGTGAATTTGTCTTTGAAGCCCAGCTGGATCGCCGCTGCCGCGGAATCGCCGCCGCCGATCACCGTCATCGCGTCAGGCAGCTCGGAGATTGCCTTGCAGACTTCGATCGTGCCGTTGGCGTAAGCCGGGTTCTCGAAGACGCCCATCGGTCCGTTCCAGACGACCGTCTTGGCGCCCTGCAGTTCTTTCTTGAACAGCTCGACAGACTTCGGTCCGATATCCAGGCCCATAAAGCCCGCTGGAATTTCGTCATTGCTGACCGTCTTGACTTCCGTTGCGTTTTCAAACGCGTTGGCAACGACAGAGTCGACCGGCAGGATCAGCTTGTCGCCGCCCTTAGCCAGAAATTCCTTCGCCATTTCGATCCGGTCTTCTTCTAACAGGGATGTACCGATTTCTTTCCCCTGAGCTTTTAAGAAGGTGTACGCCATGCCGCCGCCGACAATGACCTTGTCCGCGATGTTCAGCAGGTTTTCAATGACAGCGATCTTATCGGAAACTTTCGCACCGCCTAAGATAGCGACTAACGGACGCTTCGGATTGTCGATCGCCGCGCTCAGGTTCTCGATTTCTTTCTGAACCAGGAAGCCGCAGGCGCTTGGCAGATGCGTCGCAATGCCGACGGTGGAAGCATGCGCTCTGTGAACCGAGCCGAACGCATCGGAAACGAACAGATCGCCTAAGCCTGCCCAATACGCAGCCAGATCCGGATCATTCTTGGATTCGCCCTTTTCATAACGGGTGTTCTGCATCAGGACGATATCGCCTTCGTTCATCGCCGCGATCGCATTTTCCAGTTCTTCGCCGCGGGTTACCGGAACGAAGGTCACTTTGCCGGAAACCAGCTCCTGCAGCCGTGCGGCAACCGGAGCCATGTTGTTCTTTTTCTTGCCTGCTTCGCACTTTTCAGGATCTTTATGATCGATCTTGCCCAGATGCGACATCAGGATAACCTTTGCGCCATGCTCCGTCAGATAGTTAATCGTCGGCAGAGCGGATACGATCCGGTTATCATTGGTAATTTTTCCATCTTTGATAGGTACGTTAAAGTCGACGCGAACCAGGACGCGTTTTCCTTTAACATCAAGGTCACGAACAGTTTGTTTTGCCATGTTAAGAATTCCTCCTTTTACATTTCAAATTATAACACCCGAAAGAAGTGAAGTAAACTAGGAAAAAGCCGCTTGTGATCATCTTATCAAGGTGATAGCGCTTTCTTTTGACAACCCTGCCGGATTGTTGTTTTTTGCCTTCGCCAAGCCGTTTTCTCCAGCGTTCCCCCCACCTCCCTGACGACGCGGACAGCTCAAAAGGAAAGGAGCGTTTCCGCTCCTTATTCCATCTCGTTGTAAAGCTTGGTATATTGATCCGCCGACAGATTCCAGCTCACGTCGGTGCCCATTGCCTGCTGGACCAGCTGATCCCAATCCGCCCGGTTGAGGTAGTAAGCATCAGCCGCGCAGCGCAGCGTGTAAAGCATGTCATGGCTGTTAAATGCCGTAAAGCTGAACCCGTTGCCTTCCTTGGTGTACTGGTTGTACGGATGAACCGTATCGCGCAGACCGCCGGTTTCCCGAACTAACGGCAGCGAACCGTAGTGCATCGCGATCAGTTGTCCGATTCCGCATGGTTCAAATAACGACGGCATTAAGAACAGGTCGCAGCCGGCATAAATCCGATGCGCCAGTTCGTCGTTGTAACCGCAGTAATACACGGCACGGCGGCGATACTTGTCTTCCATCATCTTAAACTGGTTTTCGATGTGCGTTTCACCGGTGCCCAAAACAACAAACTGAACGTCCAGGCCCATGATATCCGCCATTTTTTCAATGATCAGATAGACGCCCTTCTGCCAGGTCAGTCGCGAAACGATACCGATCATCATCACATCGTCCGCCACCCGCAGCCCCAGCTCTTTCTGAACAGCGGCTTTGTTCGCCCGCTTGCCTTCCAATACGGTTTCCGCATTGTAATGCGCCGGCAGCGCCGGGTCGGTCATCGGATCCCACATCTTGGTGTCGATGCCGTTGACGATGCCGTACAGATCGCTCTGTCTGAAACGCAGCACTTCGTCCATCTGTTCGCCATACTGCGCCGTCAGAATTTCCTGGGAATAAGACGGTGAAACCGTCGTAATCTTATCCGAGAAAATAATGCCGGTCTTCATGAAGCTGATGCCGTTGTGGAAACGCATCGAGCCGTCGTCGAAATACCGCCGGTCGATTCCCAGACAGTCCGTCAGCACATCGGCTGGGAAATTGCCCTGGAACGCCAGGTTATGAATCGTATACATATGTTTGATCTGCTGATAACGCTGATCATCCGGATACTGAATGTGGCACATCGCCGCGATCATGCCGGTATGCCAGTCGTGGCAGTGCATGATATCCGGGAAGAAATCAATCGCCCACAGCATTTCCAGCACTGCTTTCTGATAGAAGGCGAAACGTTCGCCATCGTCCGGATACCCATATAATCCGTCTCTTTCAAAATAGCCGGCATGCTCGATGAAATAATAGGTAACGCTTTCCCACTGCGACTGGTAAATCGTCGCAACCGTGTCGATGACGCCGATATGAATCGGAATCGTTTTCAGCTTCGTGAACTCGCCGCGGTATTTTTCAGCAATTCGTTTATACAGCGGCAGTACGACGCGGGCATCCATGCCCTTTTCGTTTAAGATCTTCGGCAGCGAGCCGATCACGTCCGCCAGTCCGCCGGTCTTGATATACGGCAAACCTTCCGCCGCGACAAACAATACTGATTTCATAAGACCCCTCCTTTAAATCCGATCTCTGCGTTTAACATAGATCGGGGAATCATCGGTCCCCACTAACTTTTTAATATGGTTGACGATCGCCGCCTTATCGACGATGACATGATCCAGCTTCGCGCCCTCGCCAATATAGGCTCCCGGCAGGATGACGCTGTTTTTAACGACCGCGCCGCTCTTGATAATGACGTTTCGCCCGATGACGCAGTTTTCAACGTTTCCTTCGATATGACACCCGTTGGCAATCGAGCAGCCGCGGATTTTCGCCTCCGGCATGTATTGCGACGGCGCAGAATCGTTAGTGCGGGTGTGAATCGGCCAGTCTTCTTTAAACAACTCACGCGCTTTAGCGTGCGTGCGCAGTTCGATATTCGCCTTGAAGTAGCTGCGCAGGCTGTTGATGCAGTAAACGGTGCCCTTAAACGCATAGCCGTTGATCCGCAGATCCTCGCAGCTGTCAGCCAGGATATCCTTGAACCAATACAGCGAGCTGGTATTGGCTGCTTTGCGGACCAATTCCAAAAACAGCTTCTTGGTCATAACATACGCTTCCAGCGATACGTTGCGGGTCTTGTATTTGCCGCGGTTCTTCTCAAACGTCACGATCCGCTTGTCCTTGTCCATCGACAACGTATCGCAGCCGATGAATTCTTCCTTCGCGTTATCCGTCGATTTGTAGATGACGGTAACGTCGGAATTCTTCTCCGCATGATATTTGAGAACTTCGTTGAAATCGATCTGATAAATCATATAGCTCGGCGCGATGATGACATACGGTTTATTCACTTCTTCAATATACTGAATATTGTCCATAAAGTTGGCGATGTCGTGGTTATAAACATCCGACATAATCCGGTTTTCACCATACAGGATGCTCAGACGCCCGCGCTTGGAGTTGATGTTGTATTGCCGGCCGTTGCCCAGATGCTCGATCAGGGAACGCGGTTTGTCCTTGATGAACACTTCGATTTGGGAAATTCCGGAATTGGTCATGTTGGAAAGCATGAAGTCGATCAAACGGTAACGACCCAGAAAGGAGATCGCAGAGGCCGGGCGGTAATCCATCAGACCTGTGATATCGACACAGGCGTCTTCAAAGTTAATAATTCCTAATGCGTCACACATACTTCCGTCCCCCTTATTTCACTCTCTTTTTTGCGATCAGTTCGATATGCTCGCTGTCCTTGTGTCCCACGACAGCGCCCGGACTGATTTCCACATTGTCCGCGACGATGCAGCGGGTTACCTTCGCGCCCTCGCCGATCACGGCGTTCGGCATGATGACAGAGTCGATAACCTGCGCGCCGCTGCCGATTTCGACGTTGGTGAACAGGACGGAGTTTTTCACGCTGCCGTTGACGATGCAGCCCTGATTGATATAGCAGTTTTCAACAACCGCTTCCTCGCCGATAAACTGCGGCGGCGTCGGTACGTCCTCGGTATAAATTTTCCATTGGGAATCGCCCAGATCCAGTTCGTTGTCCGGATTCAGCAGGTCCATGTTGGCTTCCCACAAGCTGTCGATCGTTCCGACGTCTTTCCAATAGCCCTTGAAGCGGTAAGCGGTCAGAATCTTGTTGTCGCGCAAGAAGGCCGGGATGATATCCTTGCCGAAGTCATGGCTGGAATTCGGATCCTTTTCATCGGCGGTCAGATACTTGCGCAGCGTCTTGTAGTTGAAAATATAGATGCCCATCGAAGCCAGATTGCTCTTCGGCTTCGCCGGTTTTTCCTCAAATTCAATAATCCGGTCGGTTTCATCCGTATTCATGATGCCGAAACGGCTCGCTTCCTTTAACGGAACGGCCAGCACGGCGATCGTCGCGTCGGCGTTGTTGGCTTTGTGGTGCGCCAGCATCTTGGCATAGTCCATCTTGTAGATGTGGTCGCCGGACAGAATCAGCACGTATTCCGCTTCCATCTGATCCAGAAAGTCGATGTTCTGCGTGATCGCATCTGCCGTGCCGCGATATAAGCCCAAGCCGGTCTTATCCTTTTCCCGCGGCGGCAGAACGAAGACGCCGCTGTCGCGCGCGTCCAGTCCCCAATGGTGATCCCGTGCGACGTAAGAGTTCAGCAATACGGATTCATACTGCGTTAAAACGCCGACAACGGAAATTCCCGAGTTGGCACAGTTGCTTAAAGGAAAGTCGATAATACGATACTTTCCGCCGAAGTAGACTGCCGGTTTAGCGACTTTTTTTGTAAGATCAAGAAGACGGCTTCCGCGTCCTCCCGCTAAAATCATGGCAACCATATTATTTTGTTTCATACCTTTAGCCCCCATAGTTTCTTTATGATTTTATTATAGCGTGTTCCTGTCTGTTTTTCAAAGATTAAAAATCATAATTTCCATGTTCTTCAAAATTGAAAAACGTACATTTTCAGTTGATAATCAAAATTATTTGCGAAACGGCAGGGAAAATCCGGTTTAGAAGCAATTTCACCGTTTTTTTAAACCATTTTCGCGGAAAATTTTGCTAAAAAACGACATCAGCTCAAATTTATTAAAAAAGTAACCGGTTTCAATTCGACTTTTCCGCATTTCTAATTTTTTCACATTCCATCACGGAAAA
The DNA here is from genome assembly GCF_015558105.1 of Holdemania sp. 1001095H_141210_F2. Lineage (NCBI taxonomy): Bacteria > Bacillati > Bacillota > Erysipelotrichia > Erysipelotrichales > Erysipelotrichaceae > Holdemania > Holdemania sp. 1001095H_141210_F2. The sequence goes on along the minus strand of NZ_JADNPO010000003.1, from coordinate 42,200 downwards.
TCAATTTACTCCCAATCAATTCAATTTTTGACTAAAATGATTACCTGTGCCGTAACCGCTTCCAATTTAAGACTGATAAAAAATAAAATAACGGTCAAAATCCCGTTATTTCTGCATCATTTCCTGATTTAAGATCATTTCTGCGGAGGCTTTGATCAGCGCTGCGCAGCGTGTCCCGTCAGCGTCTTTTGATAAATCCCACTTTCCTGTCATCGCCGCGGCATGGACCGGGTGTTTTTCACGCACGGCAAGGATCAAACGGTCGTTTTGTTTGCGAACTAACAGCTCATCCAAGCCAAACCCGCAGTCCTGCAGCGTCTGCTTGCCGGACTCCCTCAGAACCTGACCTTCCTTTGGCTCTAACACTTCCGCAAAGGAAGGCAGAGACTGCCCGCAGGGATACCAGCAGCCGCCGCGCAGATGCCGCCAGCCATCCCCGCTGTTTCCGCAGCGCTTCAGCTGAATCCACAATCCGTTTTTGATCACCGGCTGTTTCTCGCTTTCCCGCCGCAGCGTAAAGCGTCCGATTTGAAAGGGGATGCCCTGCGCTTCACCCTGAACCGCCCAATCCCACTCGCAGCGATAGCGGGCAGGATTCAGCCCCAGCTGTCTGTCCCAGCCGATATCCAGTGCGGAAGGCTCCGCCGCGCTCACATTCGCAAACTGCCGGGTCAGCTCTGCCTGAAAGCCAGCCTGATGGCATACATTCACAAACCGCTGCCGGGTCGGTTTGATCGCAAACCACCACGCAAACGCAAACAAGAAACCACCGGCGAGGGTGCCGCGGTGACTGCGGATGCCCAGCCTGTTCTCGATTACAAAATCCGCCACCAGAACGCCTGCGAATAAAATCACTTCCAGCCAGTACAGAAGCTGCCAGCGCCGCGCGGTTCTCACAAACCGGCGTTCATCAGCCACGCGCGAACCTCGGAAATAAAATACAACGAACCGGTGATCACTACCGTGCCCTCAGCCCCGGCCTTGTCGTGGGCTGTGCGGACCGCGGTTTTCCAGTCTTCGATCAATTCACTGCCTTCGATCATCAGCTGCGCACCCGTCTGGGCGCGGAAATAGTCGAATTGCGTGATGATCAGAGTGTCGCTGATCTGTTTCAGCTGTTTGGCCATGACCTCAGTTTCCTTATCCTTCAGCGCGGTAAACACGATGACGCGCGGATGGGGCAGAGCTTGTGCGGACGCACACAGCGCTTCGATTCCCGGTGCATTGTGCGCCCCGTCGATGATCGTCAGCGGATGCTCCTGAAGAACTTCAAACCGGCCGGGCCACTCTGCTTTCCGCAGTCCTTCGCGCAGCGCTTCCTCACTGAGGGTCAGCTCTCCCTGCTGCTTCAAGGTCCGCAGACACGTCAGGGCCACCGCCGCATTGCGGGCTTGATATTGAGCACGGGTATGCAGCGTATAGGTCTGATCTTCCATCGTAAAGTGAATCTCGGATCCCGGCTGAACCGTAACGGCGGGAACCGAAATCAGCCGCGCCTGCTTTTTTGCGCAGACTGTTTCGATCACCGCCTGGCATTCCGGCTGCGTCACGCCGCTGACGACCAGCCCATTATGTTTGATGATCCCTGCTTTCTGCAAGGCGATCGCTTCCTCCGTGCTGCCTAGGCGTTCCATGTGATCCAGGCCGATTGACACAATCACGCTGCACAGAGGATGACGCAGCGTATTCGTCGAATCCAGAAGACCGCCCAGCCCCACCTCGATCACCGCGAAATCAACCTTTTGTTCGATAAACCACAGACAGGCGAAAAAGAAATCGATCTCAAACATCGCCAGATCCCATTGTTCCAGTAAATCCCGGTAGGTATCGACATAGCGGACAAACGTGGCGTCGTCGATCCAGCGCTCCTGAATCCGGATCCGGTCCTGATGGGCGACCAGATGCGGCGAGGTGAACGTGCCGACGGTATAGCCGGCTTCGCGCAGGACGCTGGCGAGATAGCTGACGGTGCTGCCCTTGCCGTTGGTGCCGGCGACATGTATCGTACGCAACTGGTCCTGCGGATCGCCCTGGCTGGCCATAAACCGCTGGAAGTGATCGAAGCCATGGTGAAAATTATGCCGGGCTGTAATCCAATCGACGGCCTCCTGAATTGTCGTCATCTTAATCCTCAATCTGCCAGTCGATCGGCGCGCGGCCCTGATCGATCAGAAATTGATTGGCCTTGGAGAACGGATGCGTGCCGAAAAAGCCGTAGTTGGCCGATAACGGCGAAGGATGCGGCGATTTCAGGATCAAATGCTTCGGATTGGTGATCCAGCGGCCCTTGTCCTGCGCGTTGCGGCCCCACAGGATAAAGACCAGCGGATCAGGATGGTCGTTCAGCTTGCGCATGACCTCGTCGGTGAATTCTTCCCACCCCCTGCCGCGGTGGGACAGTGGTTTGGAATCTTCGACCGTCAGCACGGTGTTCATCAGAAACACGCCCTGCTGAGCCCATTTCATCAGATAGCCGTGATGGGGAATCGTACAGCCCAGATCGTCATGCAGTTCCTTATAAATATTAACGAGACTTGGCGGTACCTTGACGCCCTTACGCACTGAGAAACACATTCCATGCGCCTGATTGGGCTGATGATAAGGATCCTGCCCCAGGATGACGACCTTCACGTCGGAATAGTTGGTAAATTCAAACGCCGAGAACACCTGCAGACGAGGCGGATACACCTTCGTCGTCGCATACTGCTGGCGCAGAAAAGCGGATAACTGCTGGAAATAAGGCTTTTGAAATTCCTCTTTCAAAAACGGGGTCCATTCATTCTGAAACATTGTGCTCCTCCTTAGGGTCTTCTTGACAAAAATAAAAACCGGATTTTTTCCGGTTTCATTATAGCACTGTTCGTCCTATTTCACCAATCCCTGCGCTTTGAGCTGATCGCGCCGGTGATGATAGATCGTCGCGTAAACAGCCATCGCGATCGGAAAGAGGGAACAGAAGATCACGGCGACGGGCAAATAGAGTGTTTCCGGGAAAATCCAGGAGCACAGCACAATCGCCGCCATGCCCAGACAGCGGCCGATCGACTGGTAGGTTTCCCGCACGATCACCCGGCCGACGATATTTTCCTGCGCGGCGTAATCGGCGATCGCGTTCATCACGATGATCTGATACGGATTGGCGTACATCGGCGTCGACAGCGCGTTGACCACGCCGTAATAGACGGCCCCGCCCAGTGTCGGCCAGAGCACCAGCACGACGGCGCTGGAAGCGATCAGTACGGCGCCGATCCGGTAGAACCTCATGCGGTTGCGGCGGTGCATGGCGCGCGAAACCAATGCGAACGCGATAATCGAGATCAGGGCGAAGAACGCCAGCAGTTTGCCATACGTACTGCCGCTGCCCTGGGTTGCGTTATACACCAGCAATCCGGCCAATGTCAGCGACAGTGAGTTGTGCATGCCGTAGAAGAACGTCGTGATCATGCAGTAGCGCCATTGCGGATCGTCCAGCTTCATCCGTTTCAGCACGGAGAACGGCTGCGGCGCGCTGCGGGCCTTGACGCGCAGCGAGATCAACGCGATCCCGGCGTATATCACTAAGACGATCTTGAAGATTTCCACATAGCCTGCGGTATCCGAAGCCGCCATGTCGATGATCATCGTCGAGATCAGCGGCGCGGCAATCGCGGCGATGTTGTTGCAGATGCCGACGCTGGAAAGAAAGCGGGAGCGGGACTGGGGCGAAGACACGATCTGATTCAAACTGTTCAGGCTTAGCCAGAACAAGCCTTCCCCGATTCCTGTCAGCGCCGCCACGCCGTAGACCAGCTGCGGATGCACGGCAAACTGATCCTGCGCCCCCAGCACGAACAACAGGCTGAGCATGATGAAGACCAGCCCCGTGGTCAACGGTCCGGCAAAGCTGTGTTTCTGCGCCCACTTGCCGCCGAGGGTGAAGAAAAAGGGAAACAAGCCGATCCGCACGATCGTGTAGATCGACATGACAACCAGCGAGCCGGTATAGGCGTACAAATAGACGTTCATGAACACCGCCGACATCGCGTTGGCCAGATTGAACAGACAGGCGATGAGGATCGTCGTCGTTTCATCACGCGTGAATTTCTGCTTACGCATGCTTTACCAACCCCTACTTTACAAGACCCAGCTGCTTCTGCCGGTCGCGTTCACGATGATAAACCGTCGCATAGAGCGTCAGAATGACCGGGAACAGCGAACACATCACAACCGCTGTCGGCAGATACAGCGTTTCCGGCAACAGGAGGGAACACAGCACGATCAGCACCATCCCCAGGCAGCGGCCGATCGACAGATAGGCTTCCTTGGCGATCACGCGGCCGACGATATTTTCCTGCGCAGCGTAGTCCTGGATCGCATTCATCATGATGATCGTATACGGATTGGCATACATCGGCGTGGCGATCGCGTTGACGACCCCGTAATAGATGGCTCCCGCCAGCGACGGCCAGAGCACCAGCACAATCGTGCTGGATGCGATTAACAGCGAACCGATCTGATAATAGCGCATCCGGTTGCTGCGGCGCATCGTCCGCGATACCCAGGCGTAGGCCAGAATTGTCAGCACTGCGAAGACCGCCAGCAGCTTGCCATAAGCGCTGCCGCTGCCGTTGGTCGCGTTATACACTAACAAACCGGCCAGCGTTAAGATCAGCGAATCACGCATCCCATAAAGAAACGTTGAGATCATGCAGTAACGCCACTGCGGATCGTCCAGCCGCATGCGCCGGAGCACGGAGAAGCTGTGGCTGGCGCTGCGGGCGCTGACGCGTGTGGAAAGCAGCGCGATCAGACCGTAGATCACTAAGACAATCTTGAAGATTTCGACATACCCCGCCGTATCTGTACCGGCCAGTTCAATAATAAAAGTCGAGATCAACGGCGCGATGATCGCCGACAGGTTGTTGAAAATGCCAATGTCGGAGATAAACAGCGAGCGGGTTTTCGCCGTTGAAACAATCTGGTTCAGGCTGTTGATGCTCAGCCAGTACAGTCCTTCGCCCATGCCGACTAACGCCGCCACGACGTACACCAGCTGCGGAATGCGTTCAAACGCATCGCTGGCGCCCAGCACAAACAACAGGCTGAACATGATGAGGATCAATCCGGCCGTCAGCGTCTGCGAGAAGCGGTGCTTCTGCGCCCACTTGCCGCCAATGGTAAAGAAGAACGGATACAGGCCGATGCGCACGATCGTGTAGATCGACATCACCACCAGCGATCCGGTATAAGCATACAGATAAACATTCATGAAGACCGCCGACATCGCGTTGGCGAGGTTGAAAAAACAGTTGATCAGGATTAACAGACGTTCGTTGGAGCTCAGCGCTTTCATAAAACAATCCCCCTGGAAAATGATTTCCTTTTTGGTCTTGAGTATCATAGCACAACCATTCACGTTGTCAATCCGGAAAATGAATAAAAAAACCGGAAATGAATCCTTTTAGGCAAGGCCGTCTTTTCCGGTTCTCTTTGAATTATCTTAGGCAGTGGGAAAACTGCTTATCAAGCCTGACGAACCCCCTTGCAGTACACTGCTTTTAGCTGAATGTTTTCATCGCAGACGACCAGATCCGCATCCTTTCCCGTCTCCAGTGAGCCTTTGCGCTCAGCGACCCCCAAATAGCGCGCAGGGTTGATCGTCGCCGCATGAATCGCCGTTACCAACGGCAGCCGGGCTTTGCGATGCAGGTTATCCACGCCCTGATTCACATATAAAGCAGAGCCGAATAAAGTCCCGTCCGGCAGCCGGAACGCGCCTTCCCGGCTGTACTGCTCCGCCGCCGGATCATCCTTGCATTCAGCGGAATCCGTGACCAGGATCAGTTTATCCGCGCCTTTCATCGTTCCGATCAGATGTGCCGTTTCAAAATGCACATGAATTCCGTCGCCGATCACCTCAGCGTAGAGTTCGTCCAGATTCAAGGCTGCGCCGAAAATTCCGGGATTGCGGTGATGGAAGGGGCGCATGCCGTTGCCGCAGTGTGTAATGCCGGTAGCTCCGGCGGCGACGGCGTCCTTGACCTGATCAAAGCTGGCGCCGCTGTGGCCGCAGGAAACGCGGATATGATGCGCTGCGGCCGTTTTAACAAACGCATAATCCTCGTCAAACTCAACAGCGCAGGTCACCGTCATGATATGTCCGCCGGCTAAATCCTGATAGTGAAGCAGAACCTCCGGATCGGGTTTAACGATCGTGCAAAGATCCTGCGCACCATGAAACTGATGCGAAATGAAATTGCCTTCCATATTGATGCCCAGGATTTCCGCCCCTTCCCCCGGGGCTTCGATCGCTTCTCTAAGAACCGGCAGGGCTTGTTCGTTCTGGCGCTGGCTCTGCGTCGCGGTGGTTGCGAGAAACGCGGTTACGCCTTCTTCCGGCATGTGCTTCTGCCAGCGGCGCATCGCTTCCAGCGTCGGTTTGCCCGCCTCGCAGCGGTTCCAGCCGTGCGTGTGAATATCAATGAATCCCGGAAGAATCCACAGATCCTGATAATCGTGATCCGGCTGTTTTTCCCCATAGGGCAAAACCGCTTGAATGAGTCCGTCGGCGATTTCCAGCTGAGCGGGCTGAAGACAATCATGAATCCAGACGTGAGTGCTTTGAATGATCATTTTGTACCTCCACTTTTTCTTTAGCTTCAGTATATCACCTCTTTCAGGCTTGTCCACTAAACCAAAAAAAGACACGGCGCAACCGTGCTTTTCACCGCAGACAATAATTGAAAAAGGCTTCGTATTCCGTCTGGGAAATCGTCGTCGGCGTGGCCGGGTCGAATTCGTATTTCCCCCGTTGTTTCAGCGTATCCGGCTCGATCAGAAAAAAGTCGTACATCACCCGGCCGGGCTGATCCGGCACCGGATCGTCAAACGTCGCGTCGAGGTAACGCATTTCCCCATCCAGACTGACCAGATTCCAGGCGTGATCCATCGTGTTGCTGAAAACACGGATGGAGCCGATCCCGGCAGCCTCCAGAAGCAGATCCATCGCTTCCATATAACCTGAACAGGTCGCCTTCCCCCGCTCAAAGACGCCGGAGGCGCGGAAAGCAAGACTCTGACGGCGTTCTTCTTCATTCAAGGCGACGGCTTCCTCGTCGTATTGGGTATGCAGCACCAGCCAGTCGTGGAGCACGCGGATCGTTTCCGTCTGATCCATTTCCGCACTCACGTTTTCTTCCACGATGCGGCGGGCCTGAACGCGGTTTCGCTGCAGCTGCTGTTCATCCTCCATCGTGACTGTGAAGATCGTGCGGCGCGTGCCATTCATCATCCGCCGCTGCGTGTACTGGGCTTCAAAGGTCGAAGGCGACAGCGCTAAGGCATAGATGAAAATTTTATCCAGATCCAGATCCTCATTCGCGACGATCGCGGCTTCCCGCTGGCCGCTGCGGACAAGATTGCCGATCAGCAGTCCTGCTTCCATCTCGCTGTCCACGGCATAACATCCTTCACGGACGTCGCAGCTGATCTTTTCAAATTCCTGATCAGGGCGATAAAGCGAATCGCTGAACGTCACTGTTTCCCGCTTGCCGCCCAGAACATCAGGCAGCGCAAGCGACTTTCCGGAACAGGCTGTCAACATAAAACACAAACCCAAAAGCCATTTCCATTTCTTTTTCATACCGCCTGTCCCCTTTCTCGTTTTCAGTATACCACGTCCCGCGGATTTCTTTCTTTCGTTTCCCTTTCAATTTTTGTATAATAAGAACGCAAAGGAGGCGCAACTCATGCTTCAAAGAACCATGTCCTTAAAAGAAATGATGGATTACCGCCCGGCCGCGGCGGATTTCGCCCAATGTCCCGAAGCGGTGACGGGTTTGATGCGGCTGTGCGTCGTCGCGCCGGATAAGGAAAAGGCGTATGATTTCCTGCGCCACATGATGAATCCGCCGTATCGGCAATTAGCGCTGCGCAGCTTCGACGATTGCCTAAACACTGTGCATTATGACTTCGATGGATCGCAGGCATCCAAGCCGACGTTTATCTTAATGGCGGAATACCGGGTGATCACGGACAAATCGTCGCTGCAGGCACTCATGGAAACGGTGATCGAAACCCGGACCGATGCGGAAACCGATGTGATCGCCGACTGCTTTATGAAAAGCGACGAGGGCGGCAGCTGCCTGCGGATTTATTCCCACGAAGGCCAGGTTCACGCGGCGATGCTGGGATGACCGCCTGGGTTAAAGCCGCAAAGTGATCGTCAGCTTAAGTCAAGACAACGTAAAAGAGAACGGATCGGAATTTCCAGATGGAAAACCGGCCGTTCTCTTTTTTATTTTTTGAAATGATTTCGAGAGTTAAGCTTCCGGATTGACCGGCGGCTGCGGCTCGCGCTTCTGAATGTGCAGCAGCGTCAGCACCACCTGATCGGTAATGTTGGCCATCATGTTTGTAAAGCGCTCAAAGCCTTCCTGACGGTAGGCGTCCTCGGGTTTGATCTGCGCGTAGGAACGCAGATAGATGCCCTCGCGCAGACGGTTCATCGAATCAACGTGGTCGTTCCACTGATGGTCGATCACGGAAAGCAGGATCATCTTTTCAAGCTGGGCGATCTGTTCGGGCGCTTCATCCTTTTTCAGCTGATGCTGACGATGGAATTCCTGCTTCAGGATGGCCTGAAGGGTCTTCTCGTCCTTCGCCTGATCGAGCTCCTTATCGATTTCGCTGAGCAGCCAGGTCTTGCTTGCTTCCTGCAGCACGGTTTCCCATTGCGCAGGATTGGCGCGTTTGGCGTTCACCAGGGACGCGGCCAGACTGGCGGCCGCCTGATCCATCAGGGAACCGACCAGTTCGCTTAAGTCGTCCTGCATGAGAATCTGATCGCGCTGGCCGAAGATAATCCGGCGTTGTTCCATCAGAACATCGTCATATTCCAGCACACGCTTCCGGGAATCGTAATGCAGATCCTCGGCGCGCTTCTGTATCAGATCGATTGTTTTGCGCAGCTTTTCCGCCGGCAGTTTATCCTCGCAGAACTTCGCAATGCTTTCCTTCTGCAAATCGGAAGCGTACTGAATGATGAAATCATCCTGCATCGACACATAGAAACGGGAAAAGCCCGGATCGCCCTGACGGCCCGCACGGCCGCGCAGCTGGTTGTCGATCCGCTTGGATTCATGCCGTTCCGTACCTAAGACGGCCAGTCCGCCCAGCTCGACGACGCCTTCGCCCAGCTTGATGTCGGTGCCGCGGCCGGCCATGTTCGTCGCGATCGTGACCGCGCCCTTCTGCCCGGCCCGGGCGATGATCTCGGCTTCCTGCGCATGGTTCTTCGCGTTCAGCACGGGATGCGGGATCTTTTTCTGCGTCAGCCGCCGGGAAAGGATTTCACTGATTTCCACCGAGGGGGTACCGACTAACACCGGCTGGCCCTGGGCATGCAGCTGGACGACTTCTTCCACGATCGCGTCGTATTTTTCGCCTTTGGTCTTATAGACCGCGTCCGGATAATCAATCCGGGCGATCGGCTTGTTTGTCGGCACAACGATTGTGCGCATATTGTAGATGCTTAAGAATTCCTGTTCCTCCGTCTTGGCCGTACCGGTCATCCCGGCCAGCTTGTCATACAGGCGGAAAAAATTCTGGTAGGTAATCGTCGCCAGCGTCTTGGTTTCCTGCTTGATCCCGACGCCTTCCTTGGCCTGGATCGCCTGATGCAGCCCATCCGAGAACTCACGGCCTTCCATTTTACGGCCGGTGAACTGATCGACGATGATCACTTCGCCGTCCTCGACGACATATTCGACATCGCGCATCATGACATAATTGGCTTTCAGCGCCTGCTGGATATAATGCACCAGATCGGCGTGGCTGTGATCGTAGAGATGGGCGACCTTGAAGAACCGCTCGGCGTGCACGATCCCTTTTTCCGTCAGATAAACCTGACGTTCCTGATGATCGACTTCAACCTCATCCTTGCGCAGCGCCTTGACGAACTGATCGGCCATCAGATATTGCTTGTCCAGCATTTCCCCGGCGCCGGAAATAATCAGCGGCGTGCGGGCTTCGTCAACCAGCACGGAGTCGACTTCATCGACCAGCGCAAAATGGAGTCCGCGCAGAACGCGGCTTTCCAGATTCATGACCATGTTGTCGCGCAGATAATCGAAGCCCAGCTCGGAGTTGGTCGTATAGGTGATGTCGCAGGCAAACGCCGCGCGCTTCTGCGCTGAAGTCAGAGTGCGGTCGTTGCAGCCGACGCTCAGCCCCAGAAACTGATAAATTTGTCCCATCCACTGGGCGTCGCGGTGAGCCAGATAGGGGTTGACGGTCACGACGTGCACGCCTTTGCCCTCCAGCGCGTTGAGGTAAACGGGCAGAATTGAGGTCAGCGTCTTCCCTTCGCCGGTTTTCATCTCCGCGATATCGCCCTGATGAAGCAGGACGCCGCCCATCAGCTGGACGGGATAGGGCCGCTCGCCGATCACCCGTTCAGCCGCTTCGCGCGCAGTGGCGAAGGCTTCCGGAAGCAGCTCGTCCAGGCTTTCGCCCTGGCTTAAGCGCTGGCGGAACTGGCTGGTTTTCGCCTGAAGCTCAGCGTCGCTTAAGGCTTTGTATTCCCCGCTCAGCGCTTCAATTTTCTTCGCCAGCTTCTCAGCTTTGGCTAACTGGCGGCCGTCGGGACTTAGTGATTGTAAAAGATTCATGATTTTCCTCCTGTTTGTTTCCTTTTTTAAATGATCCAAACAGGAAAGGGCGGGGCCAGCCGACCGACCGGCACGGCCAGAATCTTCGGTCTTGCCACCTGCGCTGCCCGCTCGATCACCGGCACGGCGTTCCACAAGCTGTCCGGCATCAAAGCCAAGACCGGCTGAACACCGCCGGTCGCTAACGGCGTCGAAGGCCCCGTGGTTTTCTTCTTATTCAGCGTTTCCGCGCTTTGCAGCTGCGCTTCCTTCTCACCGGCCGCCTCCGTCTGAATCGTCAGGGCCGGCTGCGGCAGCCGGGTCTGCGGGACAGCGAACATCCCCCAGGATAAAAGCAGGCAGAAGCTCAGCGACAGCCATCGTAAAAAAGCAGGGATCATCGGCTTCCGCCTCCTTTCGCTTTCCGCTTCAAATTGATATCCGTTTAATCATACACTGTTTCAGCAGCTTTGGCAATCACGCCGCAAAGTCAGTCTCATCCCACGAAACAGCGTTGTTTCACTGGATTCGCTTCCTGTTTAAAACGTCAGTTTGGGTGTCACTGTGATTCCCCAGTCCACTGCCAGCTGTTCCGCCTGACGCACCGCGCCGTCGACCAGATCGCGCGGATCATGAGCGTCCGAACTGATGATCGTCGTCAGTTTGTAGCGCTTGCTGAGCTGCCAGATCTTGGCGTTGGGATAGCCAACCGAGCGACGCAGGCCATTCGCGTTGATTTCTACCGCCACGTTCCGTTTTTCACATTCCGCAAAGATCCGATCCATGCACTCCAGCAGAAGCGGCGTCGGCTGCTCGTAATTCACCATAATCACATCGGGATGGGCAAGCAGCTGAAAAAATCCGGTGTTCAGTGCGGCGATCACATCTTCGGTATATTGCATCGTTTCCCGATCCCGGTCCTGCATCGCAAAATAATCATAGCGATGATCGGCGCTTTCATGCTGCCCCAGAATCCACAGCTTCACATTCTGATGATCGCGCAGCTGGGCAAACCGATTCATTTCTTCCGGGAAATATTCGCATTCCAACGCTTTGAAAAGAGAGATCTGATCGCCATAGCGGCCAATAACATCATCGGCTTCCGCCAGAAATGCCGGCATTTCGCCCCAGGTCATCCGCGGACCCATCGGCTCTTCGCTGGCCACATGCTCGCACACCGCCATTTCTTCCAGGCCGCAGCGCAGCCCCTCCTTCACATACTCTTCCAGCGTTCCCCGGCCATGCCGGCACCAGCGGGAATGGGAATGAACATTTGAAATCATCGTTATCCTCCTTACGAAGCCGCCGCTTCGCCTCTCTTTATGAAAATCTCAGCATCTTCGCTCTCCTTGTTTCTGATCCGTCTGGAAAGCAGTTTTGACCGGCTGATTGTCAAAAACGAAAAAGCGCGGCTGCCCGCGCCTTGAGATTATTTGACGACGACCACCATCGTGATCGGATTGACCGCCAGATTGCGGACCATGACCGGCGTCGTCAGCAGGCCGGCTTCATTGAAGATCTGTTGATAGTCTTCCTCCAGCTCGACATACTGGACGGCCGGCGAAGGGTTGAAGAACACCTTGATCGTCTGATAGCCGCCATAGGCTTCCACATCATTGAGCTGATACAGCAGCATCTGGCCTTCCGTCACTTCAAAATGAACATGGCTTTCAATTTCTTCGGCGCTGGCAAAGCGGAACGCACGGATCAGCTTGCGCAGCCGCAGACAGTCGCGGGTATATTCCACGACCTCCTCGTGCCGGTTCTTGCGTTCCCAATCGATCTGGTTCACGTTGTCCGGCGCATTGTAGGTATTGTGATAGCCGTATTTCGTCCGGCAGAATTCCTGACCGCTCTGCAAAAACGGCACGCCCTGGGCGACCAGCGTCACGGCGATCATCAGCTTCTGACGCTTGACGCGGATCTCCCGCACCTCATCCTTGCAGCAATCCTTCATCTTATCCCAGCTCGTCGCGTTGTCATGACATTCGACATAGTTGATGCTCTGGGAGGGCTGTTGGTAAATCTTATACATTTCCTTGTTCAGCGTATTGGCGCACAGGGCGGACGGCATATCGTGAGCCTGATATAAATTGCCCGTCGCATAGCCCTTGGCCTGCACGTCGAAATCGGAAGTCTTGCCCTTGACGACGTCGCGGAAATAATCGTTGAAATGCGCGACCTGCGGCATTTTCGCGTTGTTGCGCTGGCACGCCTTGAGATCGTCGTTGAGCGCCGTCGGCAGATCCCAGCCCTCGCCATAGACCATTAACTCCGGCTTCAGCTTGCGGCCGGCCGCCACGACAGCGTTCATCGTGTCGACGTCATGAATGCCCATCAAGTCAAAACGGAAGCCGTCGACGTCGTAAACCTCGATCCAGCGGCACACGATATCGACGATATACTTGCGCATCATCCGCATCAGAGAATCCGTATCGTTGCCGCAGAAGGAACCGTTGGACAGAAAGCCCGACGGCGTAGTGCGGAAATAGTAATAGGGCACGCACTGGCCGAATGCGGAGAACTGGATATCGTAGTGATGATTGAACACGACGTCCAGATTCACGCGCAGTCCGCGCGCATGCAGCGTCGCGACCAGCTGCTTCAGTTCGCGCACCCGGCAGCGCGGATCGTTGGGATCGCTGGCATAGCTGCCTTCCGGACAGCCGTACTGCAGCGGATCGTAGCCCCAGTTGTAAAACAGATCCGGATGTTCCTCGTCGACCGTCGCAAAATCAGCGACCGGCATCAGCTGCACGTGCGTCACGCCTAAGGAAGCCAGATAATCCAGTCCCGTCGGCTTGCCCTGCAGCGTCGTCCCCACCTCGCACAGCGAGCGGTACTGACTGTGGGTGCGGGTGCCGCATTGGGCCTGATGAGTAAAATCGCGCACACTCAATTCATAAATCACGGCGTCGGTATAGCTGGTAAAGGGCGGCAGTGCGGAATTGGGCATCTGCGCCATCCGTTTCCAGTTGACCAAACCGCTGCGAAGGCCGTTGGCAGTCGAAGAGAGGGCGTAGGGATCCGGACTGAGATGAAGCTCGCCGTTCACCTTGACCTGATACAGATAGGTTCCCCCATCCCAATCCCCCTCTACCGTCAAACGCCAGACACCTTTTTCCCCCCGCGTCATCGCGGCCAGCACCTGCTTACCGGCCAAACGCAGATCCAGCTGCACCTCGCAAGCCGTCGGCGCCCACAACGCGAACCGTGTCTGAGTTTCCTCACAGAACGCCCCCAGTTCACCCTCATACGCAAAATCCTGATCAAACCGGGCGGTCTGGACGATCCGGCGGTATTGCAGCACCGCGCGGTGTCCGTGTTCCTCCACAATTTCCAACGATTCGCCAATCTGGACTTCGGCCGGGCCGGTCAGCGTGTACCGCGTATAGCTCTCATGCGATTCCAGCTCCCGGATCTGACACGCCGTCGCTTCCCCCTGCGGCCGCTCCAGATAAAACCGGTCGCTTTTCCCGTTATAAAACCGTTGTGACAAATAGACTACAATTTTCCCATAATCGTCCAGAAAAGCTTCCATGCTTGTATTCTCTTTCATACGTTCCCTCTTTTCTGATGTCGTCTTTTTTACTTTTTCAAATCGCCTGTTCTTCTATTATAATGGACAAGACCGCTGCACAACAAGCATTTCCCTCCGACTTTTTTGCGAAAGCCAAAAGAAAATCCCGCGTTTTTAGAAAAACACGGGAAACTCTCTTTATTTATCGTCGATCCGGACCGGCTTGATGTGCCAGATTTCATCGGCGTACTGCTGGATCGTGCGGTCAGAACTGAAATAGCCTGACTTCGCAATGTTGATCAGGCAGGACTTCGCCCACTGACCACGGTCGCCATAGCGCCGCTGAATCTCTTCATGCGCTCTGACATAGCTGTCAAAATCCGCAAGAAGCAGATATTCGTCGTTCTTATACATCAGCTCGTCGAAGATCAGCTTAAACTCGTCATGATCCGCGGCCCAGGTGCCGTCGACCAGCGAATCAATCGCTTTCTTCAGCCGTTCGTCGCCGTTGTAATAATCCCAGGCGTTGTAGTTCTTCTTCAGTTCCGTCACCTGATCGACAGTTAAGCCGAAGATCACGTCGTTATCGCGGCCGACGCGTTCGTCGATCTCGACGTTGGCCCCGTCCAGCGTGCCCAGCGTGATCGCGCCGTTCATCATGAACTTCATGTTGCCGGTGCCGCTGGCTTCCTTGCCAGCCGTAGAAATCTGTTCGGACACATCCGCCGCGTTCATCAGCACTTCGGCGATGGATACGCTGTAATTCGGAATGAATACGACTTTTAACATCGAATTGACCGCCGGATCGTTGTTGATCACATCGCCCAGACTGTTGATCAGCTTGATGACCTTCTTGGCGAAATAATAGGCCGGAGCCGCCTTGGCCGCGAAGATGAACGTCGTCGGCGTGATCGTAAACGACGGGTCTTCCTTCATCCGCTGATAGAGGTAGATGATGTGCAGGGCATTGAGCAGCTGCCGTTTGTAAGCATGCAGACGCTTGGCCTGAACGTCAAAGATGGAATTCGGGTCGATCTCGACGCCGCAGCGGTCTTTGACCAGCTTCGCCAGGATTTCCTTGCGCTGGCGCTTGATGTCCAGAAACTGATTCTGAATCGCCGGATCGTCGACATACTCCATCAGCTTTTCAATTTCGTTGAGATCATACTCATAGCCCTCGCCGATCAGCTCGTCGAGCATTTTCCGCAGCTGCGGGTTGGAGTACAACAGCCAGCGGCGGTGCGTGATGCCGTTGGTCTTGTTATTGAACTTATCCGGATACAGCCGGACAAAGTCGTGGAACAGGTCGTTGATCAAAATGTCGGTGTGCAGCTGAGCGACGCCGTTGACGCTGTGCGAGCCGACGACCGCCAGGGACGCCATGTGAACCTGATCGTCTTTTAAAATCGCGACGCGATAGGCGATATCGCGTTCATACGGGAATTTCTCCGCGACTTCCTTCAAGAAGCGGCGGTTGATTTCCTCGATGATCATATAAATTCTTGGAAGCAGCCGCTGAACGAAAGCGATCGGCCATTTCTCCAGGGCTTCCGACAAGATCGTATGGTTGGTGTAGGCCATGACGGAGTTTGTGATCGCCCACGCATGATCCCAATCATAGTGATACTCGTCCATCAAAACGCGCATCAGTTCCGGAATCGCCAGTACCGGATGCGTATCGTTGAGCTGGATTGCGATCTTTTCGCCGAGGTTGTCAAGCGTCGGATAGACGCGCAGATGCGAGCGGATGATCGACTTCACACCGGCCGAAACAAAGAAATACTGCTGCTTCAGACGCAGGATCTTGCCATCGTCGGTCGAATCGTCCGGATAGACGTTCAGACAGATTTCCTGCAGCTCCTGTAAGTATAACCGGAAATCCTTATTGGTCGGGATGATGTCGGAGGCCTCCGCTGACCATAAGCGCAGCGTGTTGGTTTCCTTGGTGCCATGACCGACCACCGGCATATCATACGGCACGGCGCGGATGTGTTCCGCGTCGACATGATCGAAAATCAGTTCGCCGTTTTCATCCTTGCGCATTTCGACATGACCCCAGAACTTCACGTCGACCGCGCTCTTCGGTTTGCGGACTTCCCAGACGTTGCCCAGTTTCAGCCACTGATCCGGAACCTCCACCTGATAGCCGTTTTCAATCTTCTGGCGGAATAATCCGTATTGATAGCGGATGCAGTTGCCGTTGCCCGGCAGCTGCAGCGACGCCAGCGAGTCCAGAAAGCAGGCAGCCAGGCGGCCCAGACCGCCGTTGCCAAGACCCGCGTCGGATTCCAGGTCTTCCAGCTCGTTGATGTCGATGTCCAGATCCTGCAAGCCGTCGCGGACAAGTTCATAAATGCCTAAGTTCATTAAATTATTGGTTAAAAGCCGGCCGATCAAGAACTCCATCGAGAAGTAATACATCTGCTTAGCCTGATCCGCAGCGATCTTCTCTTTGGTTTCTTTCCAATGGATGCCCGCAAAATCACGAACCATCCCGCCCAGCACCATAAATCGTTCTGTCGGATGGGACTGTTCGACAGATCGTCCGTAATTTTCCTCGATCCGTTTGGTGAATTCTTCTACGAATTCCTGTTTGTTATTGAACATAAAATTCCTCCCGCGTGTATTTTACCAGTTTTTCCCTAAAACGCAATCGCTTCCTGTTAATAAAAGCGGTTACTTCCTCATTTTTACCTGAATCAGCGTTACTATTCGTTTTTTTCCTTAATCCTGATTCTGGTTTATTCAAATCTTTTCTCAAATTTATATGGCTGCTCCCCGGCTTTAACCCTGTCTTCATGCCGCTGACGATTCCCTCTTTCCGGCAAAGGGAAGCAAAAATAAATGACCATTTTTCAACAAAATCGCCCCTGCAGCGAATTCCCCAATACGTGTGTGCTGCAGGGGCGATGCGTCGTTCCCTATTCGGCTTTCTTTCGGACGGTTGTTTTCTTCTTTTTCGGCGCCGTTTTACCAGCGTCCGCCGGCGTCGATTTTTCCATCTCCGTTTCCGGCTTTGCCGCTTCGCTCCTCTCCGCTTTCTTCGCGGCTTTTTTCTTCGCGCTTTTCTTACAGATTAACAGGATGCCCGCAAACGGCGCGACGCGGATATCCAGCGATTGTTCAAAGTGATGCGCCGGTACGGTTTCCGTCGCCACCGGCTTGAAGTTGCACATATTGCAGCCTTCGTAGATATCCTTTTCGGTATTGATCAGCTCGCTGTAAGTGCCGGCCTGCGGTACGCCGATTCGGAAATGCTCATAGGAAGCCGGCGTCATGTTGAGGACGACGACCATGATATTCTGTTCATCTTCCCGATAATAGCTGTATACGCTCTGATCGCCGTTATCCGCGTCGATCCAGCGGAAATACTGGTAATCATAATCATAGCGGCTCAGCGCCCGGTGATGGGAATAGATCCGGCTGATATCCTGGAAATACCGCGCAAACGCCGCATGGCGGGAATACCCCAGCAGAAACCAATCCATCTCGCGGGCTTCGTCCCATTCGCGGAACATGCCGATCTCATTGCCCATGAAGTTCAGCTTCTTGCCCGGATGAGTGAACTGATAGAGATAGAGGTTTTTGGCCTGCGCGAATTTCTGATCGTAGCTGCCCCACATCTTGTCGACGATCGTATGCTTGCCATGGACGACCTCGTCGTGGCTTAACGGCAGGATAAACCGTTCGGAATAGAAGTAGGCCATTGAGAAGGTCAGCTCGTTGTGATGGTATTTACGGTAGATCGGATCGCGGCCGTAATATTTGAGGGTATCGTTCATCCAGCCCAGATCCCACTTATAATCAAAACCCAGCCCCAGCTCGAGCGTCGATTTGGTAACCTTCGGATAATCCGAGGAATCCTCCGCGATCAACATGACCTCCGGATATTTCTTCGACAAATAATAGTTCTGCCGGCGGATAAACGCAAGCGCGCCTTCGTTGGTGCCGCGGTTCTTGTTTCCGCCCCAGTAAATGATGTTGCTGACGGCGTCGATGCGGATGCCGTCGATGTGATACAGATCGCACCAGAACGACGCGGACGACATCAAGAAACTGCGGACTTCCTCTTTCCACAGGTCGAAATTCATCGTTCCCCATTCGCTGTGCGCATCGTTGACATTCGGATATTCATACAGCGCTTCGCCGTCGAAGTAACGCAGTCCATGACTGTCCTTGACAAAATGCACCGGAACCATGTCGAGGATGACGCCGATGTGCTGGCGGTGGCATTCGTTGATGAATTCCATTAAATCCTTACATTGCCCATAGCGGGAAGTACAGCTGAAATAACCGCTGGCCTGATAGCCCCAGCTGCCGTCAAACGGATGTTCATTCAGCGGCATCAGCTCGATGTGCGTAAAACCATGCTCCTTGACGTAGGGAATCAGCTCCTTCGTCAGTTCGCGGTAGCTTAACCAGTACGGACCGTTCTTTTTCCAGCTGCCGGCGTGGACCTCATAGATGTTTAATGGTTCCGAGAAATTCTTGGAACGTTCGCCCAACCAGATCTGATCTTTCCATTGGAAGCCTTTCAGATTGACGATGACCGAAGCGCTGTTCGGACGCATCTCGCTGTAGAAAGCATACGGATCGGACTTGTCGAAAACGTTGCCGGCTGAATCCTCGATCCGGTATTTATACAACTGCCCTTCTTTTAAATCCGGGATGAACAGGCTCCAGATCCCCTGATCTTCCGGCAGCCGCTCCATGTTTGCGTTCTCGCCGTTCCAGTCGTTAAAATCACCGACGACCTGGATGCTGCGCGCATGCGGCGCATAGACCGTAAACCGCACGCCGTTAACTCGTTCATACGTGAAATGAGCACCGAAAAGCTCGTAAGCGTCAATGCAGTGCCCTTGATGAAAGCTTTCAATGAGTGTTGTCTGATTCATGGATTTCCTCCTGTTTCTCTCTCTTTTCTTTTATGCCGAAAACCGCTGAACATGTCTATTCCTTCCAGCGTTTTTTCAGCATCATGATCTTCGTTCCTCCAGATCTCAATTAAAAAGAGAGCGGCTTTCGCCTGTGTTTTACCTACTATCATATTACAACATTGAGCCGGACAGTTCAATCTTTTCTTGTCGTCTTTTGAAAGCCCTTTCTTATTTCAAAGCCCCGCTTTTCTTTGACTTCGCGGTGTTTACCGCTTATGGAAAATTCCGGTAAATGATTACCTTCTCATTGAAAACAGGCTGATCGCCCACTTCGCAGTTTCTTTTTTTGTCTGTCAGGATTTTTTTATGGCCTTCCCCAATTCTTCCGCTTCCCGCGCCCGGCGCAGCATCGCCGCTTTTTCCGTCCGGCCCATGAGCGCATAACAACGTTCCCATTGCCGCAAAGAGTGCAGCGGTATCCGCTGGCCGCCCAGGATGATTTGTCCCTCAATTTCCTCGCTTTGCAGCGGAAATGAAACGATCTGGCCTTCATGTTCGATTCCCAGATTACCGATCACATCAATCTCCACGCCGCTGATCGTAAATTCCATGAAGCACTGCGTATGAAACTGCGGCGACGGCAGCTGAGGATGCCGGATTCCAAGCGGGCTGAACAACCGCGCAACCTGTTCGCACGCATGTTCGTCGATCATCAGATCAAGATCGTGAAAGTCGCAAACCAAACCATTGAAGTACAGCAGCAGCGATCCGCCGACGGCCCACAGGATCTGATTCTCGTTCAATAACGTCGCCAGCTGAATCAGAACCTGAAGTTTTTCTTCCATTTTTTTCTCCATTGTCCATTTCTCCTTTATTCCATGCGCAGGTAGAGTTTGCGGAAAAATGCCGGATAAATCCGCCGATAGAGATCTGTAATCCGTCGGCGCACCTGTGTATCATCCAGCACGGCCGCCAGATCCAGCGTCAGCACAGCGTAATCAACATGGTAGAGATGCAGCTGAATTCCACTTATTCGCGCCCCGGCGCGCTGGTAAAACGCAATCCGTTTCCGCGCTTGTTCCGTGACTGCGGCTTCCGCTTCAATAACGATCATTTCCCGATCGGCAAACATCGTTTTCAACTCGTTGAGAAAGCAGGTTCCCACGCCCTGTCCGCGGTTGTGGTCAAATATCGCGAAATAGTCCAGCAGCAGACAGCGCTGCCGCTCGTCCTGTTGCAGCACGGCATAACCGATCAGCTGATCTTGTTTGAAATAACCGAGGCACAGCGCGATATGTTTCCGCTTCTGCGCTAAAATCCGAGTTAACGGCTTTAATTCGTTCGGCGGGAAATCCCGCTTCATCCTTTGGCGATACACCTCGGTCATTTCAGCTTCACTTAAGGATTTGATCATAGACCCTCCTTCAATATACTTACTTCGGATTTCCGTCTTCTTTCCATGAATCCGGATAAAATAAAAGAGGCCCGCAGGCCTCAAAGCAGATGGTTTTGATTAAAGAACGGTAACGTTGACTGCGCGTGTCTTGCCGCTTCTTTCGTCGTTTTCAACGTCGTAAGAAACCTTCTGTCCTTCTTCCAGGGACTTGTAGCCGCTGCCGTTGATGCCAGAGAAATGAACGAAGATATCACCCTGTCCGTTGTCGTCAGAGATAAATCCGTAGCCCTTCTCAGCGTTAAACCATTTTACTTTTCCAGTATTCATTATGAAATACCCTCCTTATTGAATTTAGAACTTAATGGGTCAATAAGCTAAAACGCGCTCGAAATCACCTCTTGAAGCATGATCTCACAGCGCGTTATCATATCATCCAACGGTCTAAATCTGTTAATATTATATGCTCAAACAAAAAAGTTGTCAACTACTTCCAGAACTCGTTTACACTAAAGTTGTTACTATCCATCGGAAAGGGGACAAAAAGAAAACCGGATCAGTTTAAAACTGCCGGCTGGCTCTGAGGTCATTCTGAATTCAGGATGGTCTCGAGGGTTTTCAAGGTATTCTGTTTTTGTTTTATTGCGGTATGAGGACGGCTGAGCATCGCTTCCAGACTTCTCCTTTTCCCGCATGGACATTGTGCTCTGAGGACATTGAAATATCTGTCCTGCCTGTCATTTGAGCTTTGCTCAAAAGGAATTGCAACTTCATTCCATCAAATATTCCGCGGATCAGCTGGGCCGTTTCGATTAAGCAGGATTGGATTTTTCTTTTCTATTCCTCCTGGATAAATGCTGAGCGAAAACCCGCTTTGGGTTTCAGTCCTGTCCGTTCTTTGGGTTGCGACGTTTCAGCGCCGCTGCGATCAGACCGGAGAATAACGGATGTGCCTTGTTGGGACGGCTCTTGAATTCCGGATGATACTGCACCGCAACGAAATACGGATGATCTGCCAGTTCGATTGCTTCAACGAGATGGCCGTCCGGCGAGGTTCCGCTGATCCGCATTCCGTGTGCTTCAAATTCCTCGCGGTACGCGTTGTTGAACTCATAACGGTGGCGGTGACGTTCCTGGATCTGGGCGCAGCCATAGAGTGAAGCTAAGCGCGAGTGCGGCTGAATAAGGCAGGGATAGGCGCCTAAACGCATTGTGCCGCCCTTCTCAAGTTCATCCGATTGATCAGCCATGAAAGCGATGATTTTATGCGGACTGGCCGGATCAAATTCCTGGGAGTGCGCGCCGGCATAGCCCAGCGCATACCGGGCAAATTCTATCGCCGCCGTCTGCATGCCCAGACAGATCCCCAGGTAAGGAATCTGATGCTTCCGGGCGTAATGCGCCGCCATGATCTTGCCTTCGACGCCGCGGTCGCCAAAGCCGCCGGGAACCAGAATTCCATCGCAGTCCCCCAGGATCGCTTCCGCACTTTCCTCCGTGACGGTTTCCGCTTCAATCCAGCGAATTTCCACCTGGGCTCCGTTGGCATAACCGCCGTGGCGCAGCGCTTCGGCCACTGACAGATAAGCATCGCGCAGCTTCACGTATTTCCCGACTAAACCGATCGTCACCTGATTGCGGCTCTGACGGATCCGATCGAGCATTTGATTCCATTCGCGCAGATCGCAATCCGGACAATCCAGATGAAGCAGCTCGCACACCTTATCGGATAAATGCTGCTTTTGAAGCATGAGCGGCGCTTCGTAGAGCACCGGAACAGTGCGGTTTTCAATCACGCAGTCCGGCTGGACATTGCAGAACAGACTGATCTTTTCTTTCAGCACGGAGGGCAGCGGCTGGTCGCAGCGGCAGACGATGATGTCAGGCGTGATGCCGTTGGCGCGCAGCTCGCGGACGGAATGCTGGGTCGGCTTGGATTTCAGTTCGCCGCTGCCTTCAATGTAGGGAATCAAGGTCACATGAATGAACAGACAGTTTTCCTTTTTCACCTCTAATGAAATCTGACGGATCGCCTCGATAAACGGCTGGCTTTCGATATCGCCGATTGTGCCGCCGATCTCCGTGATGACGACGTCCGCGTTGGAGGATTCGCCGACAGAATAAATAAATTTTTTGATCTCATTGGTGATGTGCGGAATCACCTGCACGGTTTCCCCCAGATATTCACCCCGGCGTTCCTTATTTAAAACGTTCCAATAGACCTTGCCGGTCGTCAGGTTGGAAAACCGGTTCAGGTCTTCGTCGATAAATCGTTCGTAATGCCCCAGATCCAGATCGGTTTCCGCCCCGTCTTCAGTGACGAACACTTCGCCATGCTGGTAAGGACTCATCGTGCCCGGATCGACATTGATATAGGGATCCAGTTTCTGGGATGCAACTTTTAATCCCCGGGATTTTAACAGACGTCCTAACGAGGCGGCGGTAATACCTTTTCCTAAACCCGATACGACGCCGCCGGTTACAAAAATATATTTCATTGCTTTGATCTCCTCACTTTTGTTCGTTCTCAGTTAAGATCTGCCGGGCCGCTTCACCACGGCTGATCCGTAAATTCATCGCCATCTTTTCCAACGCGTGATGGGCTTCGTCTTCGTTCATGCCCGTTTCCATCAGCACCTGCTTCGCCCGCCGGATCTGTCCGCTTTGCGCTGCCAGCGCCTTCAATGCCGAACTTCGCTGAAGCAGACCCGGAGCTTCACTCACAATTTGATTCAGCACGGGATCCAGCCGCACCGGCCGTTGGCAGAACAACACGTTATCTATTGGGGAAACAGGCTGCATTCCCGCTGCAATCCAAAATAAAAACAAGGTGTCCGGATAACTTGCCGCCTGCTGAAGCAAACGGGACAGCGACGCCGCTTCCTGGGTTGGCAAATCGATCAGGACCAGCGAAATCGGCTGCTGCTTCAAAAGCGGAAACATTGCCGTCAAAGTGCTGACCTGCCCCATGATTTGTCCGCCGAAGCGGCGGATTAAACTCGTTAAGCGCGTCTGTGCGCTCAGCGCATTATTCACCAACAATACAGTTAACATTGAGTTTCGCCTGTCTTTCCTCTGTTAGTGTGGACAGCGGACAGCGGATATATCCCCGTCTCATCGCCGGTCCCGACATTTCTTCAGGCAATCCGCCAAAGATCAGCCGGTTAAACCGGACCTCGTGTTCCTGAACTGGATGGAAGGAAATTTGCTTATTTTTCAGCATCGGCTTCACCTCAATTTCAACAAGAAAAGGGGACATGAAAAGCTGACTTTTCATGAACCCCTTCGTTCAACGGAAGTATTATACAGGAAGGCTTTTTTCAGTTCAAGAATTTTTTTCGGAATTTATACTCCAATCCCGGGAAAGCAGATGGGAGGATTCAGATAATCTGTTTTCATCATCACCTGTAACTGTAAGAATCAACGCTTCAGGTAGGAAATCATTTTCAGGCGCTTGCTTCAAAAACCTTTTTGAGTTATAATAAACTCAAATGAATTAATAATAAAAGGAGCGATTGGCAGATGACTGAAGAGGAATTGGACTTTTTGCAGGATACGGACTCGCTGCTTTGCCGGATCCGGGATTATTTTAATGACATTGACGAGTGGTTAGTGCTTGGCGGCAATAAAGAAGAAGCATGGGATAACGGTTGGAAAGCGGGCAAAGCGGAAGGGTTGATCGAAGGCCGGCGGGCTTTATTCACAGACCTTGTCCAACAGCGGATGGCGTTAACGGAAAGTGAGATACGTCTGATCTTTCTGCTTGAAGAAGACGACATTGCCGCCTTAGTGCAAATTTTGGACAGCCTTGAAGATGGCAAAGATCTGCGAAAACAAATCGAAGCGCTCGTCAGTCGGCGGCGCTTGAATCCGCAGCCTGAGAAATCCGATCAGGAAAAGAAAGAAAGCCGGGCCGATTATTTGAGTAACACCCGGATGGCAATCGCCTGCATGCGCGCGCAGTTTGATAAAGTCGACGAGCAGCGCCGCTTGGAAAGGGCAAGCGAAGAAAGTTTCCACAAGGGTTGGGAAGCGGGTCAGCGAGCGTTGATCAAGGTTGTCCTGAGTCAGCGGATGGACCTGAGCGAACGAGATGAACATGCCGTCGATATGCTCGGTATGGATGAATTCACCTCTTTGATCGGAGTCCTCACTCGGGTTGAAGACAAAAACGAACAGCGAAAACAAGTCAAAGAACTGCTGAAAAAGAAAATCAGATCCTGACTATCGGGATCTGATTTCTTTTATTCTTCACTTATGCGACTAAATCGGCAATCGCTTTCTGCATGACTTCCGTCTTGGCTTCGGCATCCTGCGCGCTGGTTCCCTTGATGCAGTAATAGAACTTGCATTTCGGTTCAGTGCCGCTTGGACGGATCGCTATCCAGGAACCGTCGGCCAGATAGTATTTCAGCACGTTGCTTCTGGAGAAGCCCTCCAGAGCAGCGATCACGCCGTTTTCCTCGCGGGTTGCTTCCTGATAGTCTTCAATCGCGGCAACCGCAGTACCGCCGATCTGCGCCGGCTTGTCCTTGCGCAGCGTGTCCAGAATCTCTTTGATCCGCAGCGCACCCTTCTGACCCTTCAACGTCAGCGAGGTCTGGCTCTCCTTGTAATAGCCCAGTTCGGCGTACAGACCGTTCAGCACGTCGACCAGCGTCTTGCCCTGAGCCTTATAGAAGCAAGCTGCTTCCGCCAGCATCAGACAAGCCTGCGGCGCGTCTTTATCGCGGACAAACGGTTTGATCAGAGAACCGTAGCTTTCCTCATACCCGAACACATAGTTCTTGGCCTGCGTCTTTTCATACTTGGCGACTTTTTCGCCGATGAATTTGAAGCCGGTCAGCGTCTTTTCCGTTTCCACACCGTATTTGGAAGCAATTTTTTCACCCAGATCGCTGGTAACGATCGTATTGAACATCACCGGATTCTGCGGCATCTTGCCTTTCGCCTGCAGCTGAGAAAGGATGTATTCGATCAAAACGGAACCACTCTGGTTGCCGCTGAGCAGCACATACTCGCCCTCATGCAGCACGCCGACGCCCATCCGGTCGGCATCCGGGTCGCAGACCAGAATGATATCGGCCTTCTTTTCTTCAGCCAGCTTTAACGCCAGCTCGTAAGCCCCCTTTTCTTCCGGGTTCGGAGTCTTGGTGCAGGAGAAATCCGGATCCGGCGTGCACTGTTCCTCAACCGGCGTGAAATGATAACCGGCGCGGGTAAAGACTTCGCGGACCGGAATGTTGGCGGTGCCATGTTCCGGTGAGAAGACGATTTCCACCAGATCGCGATTGACGTCCGGATTTAACTGAATCGAAAGCACGTTTTCATAATAAGCTTCATCGACGTCTTTGCCGATCATGTGGATCAGCTCCTGCTGCGCGGATGTGAGCTGCGGATCGATCGCCAGTTCATCCTCGACGGCGTTGACCTGATCGATGACCTGCTGGGCTAAATCCGGCACTAACTGACAGCCGGTTTCATCATACAGCTTATAACCGTTGTATTCCCGCGGATTGTGCGAAGCGGTGATCATGATGCCGCCAAAACAGTTCAGATTCCGAACAGCGAAGGACAGCTCCGGCGTTGGCCGCAGTGTTTCAAAAACATAGCTGGTAATCCCATGGCTCGCTAAGACCGCCGCGGATTCCCGTGCGAACTCGCTGGACATGTGGCGGTTATCGTAACCAATCGCCACGCCCCGGCGCATCGCTTCCTCGCCGCAGCCGACGATGTAGCGGGCAAAGCCCTCGTTCGCCTTGCGGATCGTGTGGATGTTGATGCGGTTGGTGCCCGCGCCTAACAGACCGCGCATGCCCGCCGTACCAAATTCAATATTCGTATAGAACGCATCCTGCTTTTCTTTCTCACTCATGCCCGCCAGCTCTTTTTTCAGCTGCGGGTCGATGTGCGGATGATTCAGCCACCGCTGATACAATTCTTCGATCATAGTTTTTCCTCCCTTGATGATCAATTTCGACAATGTTTGCGCTTACATAGCCCTTGGAAAAAAAAGAAGATGCCGCGCATCTTCTTATTCAATCCAACTTATGCAATTACTTTCTGTGCACGCAGAACTTCTTCGATTGTTGTGATTGCGACTTCTTCGTCTTCGCCTTCACAGGTTACCGTCACTTCGGACTGTGTCGGAATGCCCAGGGACATAACACCCATGATGGATTTCATGTTGACAGAACGTCCTTTATAAGCAACCTTCACTTCGCTCTTAAACTTGCTGGCAGCGTTGACTGCAACCGTTGCCGGACGTGCATGTAAGCCAACTGGATCAATAACCAATACAGAAATCTGTTTCATTTTGTTTTTTACCTCCTGCTCTACCTGAATTCATTTTAACTCATTTTTGAACGTGTTACAAGAAGAAAGTGAAGAAACGATAGGGCTTTCAGTCACCGCTTTCATTTGTGATAAGGTTCGTGATTTAAAATCCTGAAACTTCGATAAATTTGTTCAAGAACCAACAAACGGCACAGCTGATGGGGAAATGTCAGATCCGAAAGCTTCCAGCGCAGATCGGCCCGGGCGATCACTTCCGGACTGACGCCCAGCGAGCCGCCGATGACGAAAGCGATCTGACTGCCCTGGTAGCTGAAAATCTGCTGGATCTGCTCTGCCAGCTGCTCGGAAGTATAGGACTTGCCTTTTAAATCGAGCAGAACCACGGTTTCTTCTTTTTTCAGCTTCGCCAGAATCCGTTCGCCTTCCCTCTGCTTCACCTGCTCGTTCTGCGCTGGGGAATTGGATTGCGGCGCGGCGATGTCGTCGACTTCAACAATCTCCGTCTTACAATACGGCTGCAGCCGTTTCAGGTATTCCTGGATGCACTGCTGCATCGGTTTTTCCTTAATGCGCCCGACGGCGATCACCCGGATCATTCAATCGTCACGCTCAGCTTGACTTCCTGATTGTTGCGCAGAACGACCAGCTCAGCCGGATCGCCGATCGTTTTGCCATACAGCAGCTTGCGGAAGGTTTTATAGCTGTCCACCGGCGATCCGTCGAAACGGATCAGGATGTCGTTGACATGCACGCCGGCTTTTTCAGCCGGGCATTCCTCAGCAATCTTGGTGACCAAAAGACCTTCGGTCTGATCCAGACTGATGCCCATATAGCTTTTCTGATAGCTGGTCAGAGCGCTGACGTCCTTGCCGCTGATGCCGACAAACGGCCGGTTGACCTTGCCGCTGGCCTTCAGCTGTTCCACAATCGTCGTGACTTCGTTGATCGGAATCGCGAAGCTGATGCCCTCGGTAGAATTCCCCTGCAGCTTCATCGTCGTAATGCCGATCAGC
This sequence comes from Holdemania sp. 1001095H_141210_F2, assembly GCF_015558105.1. Classification (NCBI taxonomy): domain Bacteria; kingdom Bacillati; phylum Bacillota; class Erysipelotrichia; order Erysipelotrichales; family Erysipelotrichaceae; genus Holdemania; species Holdemania sp. 1001095H_141210_F2. The sequence goes on along the minus strand of NZ_JADNPO010000003.1, from coordinate 14,472 downwards.
TCGCCGTTCATATTGATCAACGGGCCGCCGCTGTTGCCGGCATTGATGGCCGCGTCGGTCTGCAGCACAAGCATGTCCCAATCGTCCGTTCCGTCTTTATCCACATCCATTGAAATCGTGCGGTCTTTGGAGGAAATCACGCCGACCGTCACGCTGCCGTCGGCTTCCGCCCCCATCGAATGTCCGATCGCCATGACCCACTCGCCTTTTTTGCACAGCGACGAATCGCCCTGATCGAAGGCTTCGGCCCGGAAATCGGGAATCACCTTCAGCAAGGCCAGATCGGTATAGGGATCGGCTCCGACTAACTCCGCCGGCAGCTGTTCGCCATTGGCAAACGATACGTGGATCGGGCCGCCGGAAGTGATGACATGCTGATTGGTTATGATATACACGGCCTCGCTGGTCGTACTGTAAATCGTGCCGCTGCCGCTGGCGATCAGATCTTCGCCAGTCTCATCCAGAACCGACACGCCGGTCACCTTCGCTTCGCTGCGCTCCACGATCTTGGTGATATCCGAGGTAACGACCGAAACCGGGCGCGTCGACTGCTGCGGATCCTGCGTCGGCGGTTCCTGTGACTTCTCTTTTTTTACCTGCCACAGCTCAACGGTCAGAACCAAGTTCCAGCACGCCAGCAGGGCGGTAAGCAGAATCAAGCCTTTCTTCATATCGGCATCCTCCCATGAGTATTTCATACTGTCCCGCGGCTTTCAGCACCAGATCCTTTCGGCAGGCGCATTGTTTCAAAGCGTCGGCGCTGACCTGCCGGGCCAGCTGCGGCTGGTTCGCTTCTTCGCTGAGATGCGCCAAGAAGATCGAACGAGTCCGCGGCGTGACTAAGCGCGTCAGCAGATGGGCACAGTCCTCGTTGCACAGATGTCCACTGTCGGAAAGAATGCGCATTTTGATCGGATAGGGACGGCGGGTCTGCATCAGCATTCCCACATCGTGATTGCTTTCCATCACGTAATAGTCCGCATCGGCGATCAACGGCACGCATTCCTCCCGGACATATCCGGTATCGGTAATGTACACCAGCTTTTCCTGCGCCGTTTCCAAAACGAAGCCAACGGTATTTTCAGCATCGTGGGACAGCGGCAGCGGCGTCACTCTGAGATCGCCCACCTGAAATGGCGTATAGGGCTTGATCCAGTGCTGATCCGCACGGTTTTCCAGACTGAAAGCCGCATAGGCTTCAACACCGGAAAACATCTTGAGCTGGCTTGTATGGTCGCGGTGACCATGGGTGACCAACAGTGCTTCTGTGTTCAGATAGTCTACACCGATCATGTGAAAACTGCGTGTTAAATAAGTCCTGGTCGTGCCGCAGTCGATCACGATCTGCGTGGCGGCGGTTTTTAACACAAAACAGTTACCCTTGGAACCGCTCGCCAACAGGTAAAATTCCATCGAGCCTAACATGGCAGCCACCCGTTGCACGGATTCTGACGCACGCCGTTTTTCATGATGAAGAAATGAACGTGCGGCCCGGTCGCCCGGCCGGTCATGCCGATCTGGCCGATAATCTCGCCTTTTTCGACGTTCTGTCCGACTTTGAAGAAGGCAGGTTGATTCATGTGGCCGTAATAGGTCTTATAGCCGTTATTGTGGTCAATGATCTGATAGTAGCCGTTAATCGGGCTGTAGCTGGCTTCTACGATCGTGCCGCGGTCAGCCGCATACAGATTACCATAGCGGTTATAGGAGTTCTTGATGTCGATCGCCTGATGCCCTCTGTAACAGCCCCAGCGGCAGGTAATCGACGGATTGTCAACCGGCCAGCGGAATGTACCGGTGCCATAGCCCGGGATGACCTTCGTGCCGACGCGCGTTTCTTCGCGGACCGGCTGGCGGGTGATAATCGAGGACACCAGCGTACCGCCGGTATTCTCGCCATTAATCCAGACTTCCTCATAGAACGCGTTGCGTGAACCATTTTGAGCATGCACGTCAATGACGGAGGAGCCTTCCTTCATATTCGGATCTTCCTTGTAAATCGGATCCTCCGGATAAACTTCTTCTTTGGCGACGCGCTCCTTGGTAACCTTGATCGTAATCGGAGATTGGAAATTGGTGACGTTGAGCACCATGCCCGGCTGGATCAGCTGATCGACATTGTCCAGCTGATCGCTGTTGATCGACACGACCTGCTGGGCGGACAGCCCGTTCTTCGTGCCGACGCCGTCGATCATATCGCCTTCGACAACCGTGTAGTATTTCATTTCCAGATTCGGGTCGGCCCCATAGCTTAAATAGTGCAGGATTTCCTGCTTGTCTTTCAGAATATTGGAAGATGAAGCCCGGCCATTGGTAACGGTCATTTTCTCAAGCACGTCGATGCTGACCTCGCGGGTGCCGTAGGTCTTCAGCTCCGGTGTGGATTGTCCCATCCGCACTGTATCCAGCGTCTCTTTGGACACGAAATTCAACAGGTATTGATCCCGGGCGTCATAAAAATCCTGGAGATTCTTAACGTAGATCGTCGCGTACACGTCGTTTTCATCCGAAAAGTCAATCCGGTTGGTTTCGACGGAAAACAGATCGTTTTCCTTCAAGTACGCGCAAATCGCCGCGTCGATATTCTCGTACCGGGTGTAGCTCAGCTCGTCGGTCACGATCAGATCTTCCCCCAGCTCCAGACGGGTATTGGGAAAATCATCCTCATAAACGCTGTGGTAGACTTCATCCAACAGTGCTTCGACTTTCGCGTAATCGTTGACGACGCCGACCAGTTTTCCGGCGTTATAGATTTTTTTTACCGTCTGCGGCTGAGCGGAAAGACTTACAACCTGCTGGGGAAGCAAACTTTCTTCCACCTTTCCCTGTGCCGCGACAACCTGATTCGCCCGGGAGAGGGATGGCCACAGCCCGGCGATCAGCGCGCTTAAAACCAGCGCGGCGGCAATCGGTATCCATTTTTTCATTCAATCCTCCCTTTCGGGGTCGTTACCCATTCTGATTCTCATAGTTGTAAAAGGCGTTGATGTTGCGTTCAAACGCCAGCTCGATCTGACGGGTCGGACCGTTACGATGCTTGGCGATGTTAATTTCTGTTTTTTCCGTGCCTTCCTCGCTCTTTTCCCGCTGATAGTATTCATCGCGGTATAAGAACATAACGATGTCGGCATCCTGTTCCAGGGCTCCGGATTCACGCAGGTCGGACAGCATCGGCCGCTTGTCCTCACGTTTTTCAACAGATCGGGACAGCTGCGACAAAGCGATGACCGGCACCTGCAGCTCACGCGCCAGCCCTTTGAGACCGCGGGAAATCTCCGAAACTTCCTGCTGGCGGTTATCGGGATTGCGGCCGCTGCCGGTGATCAGCTGAATGTAGTCGATCAGGATGACGGCCAGACCGTGCTCCGCCTGAAGCTTGCGGCATTTGGAATGAATCTCGGAAACCCGCACGTTCGGAGAATCGTCAATGAAGATCTTCGTCGCCTTCAAATCGGCAGCGGCTTCGTTAAGCTGGTTCCATTCGTTGTTGTTGAGAAAGCCGGTGCGCAGCTGGCCGCCCGGAACCCGGCTTTTGGCGGAAAGCATACGGGAGATCAGCTGCTCGGCAGGCATTTCCAGAGAAAAGATCGCCGCGGCCTGATGGTTGAGCTGCGCGATCTGCATTGCGACGTTTAACGCGAAGGCAGTCTTGCCCATCGAAGGTCGGGCCGCCAGGATGATCAGGTCGCCGCGCTGGAACCCGTTGGTCGTGTTGTCCAGATCGCGGTACCCCGTCGCCACGCCGGTCACGCCGGATTTCTGCGCGCTCATTTTATGGATATTTTCAATGACCTCGTTTACGACTTCGTTGCTGGATTTAAAATCGGTCGTCTTGCGCCGGCGCGTCACGTCGAGGATCTGCTTTTCCGCCATGTCCATCATCGTTTCCATGTCGCCGGCATTCTGCATCCCTTCCTCGGCGATATTCTGCGCGGTTTCAATTAAATTGCGCAATAACGCTTTGGACTGGATCAGCTCGATATAGTATTTCGTACTGGCGGAGGTTACGGAACTGTCCGCCAGCTGCATGATGTATTCCAGACCGCCGACTGAAGCCAACAGTCCCTGATCGGTCAGAAGACTGGCTACCGATACGGCGTCGACCGGTTTGCCTTCGCCGTTGAGTGTTTCCACGGCGGCGTAGATTTTGCGATGTGCTTCTAAAAAGAATTCTTCACTGCGCAGTCCTTCTTCAGACGCGATGCGGACGCTGTTGGGATAGATGAAGAGCGAACCCAACAACGACTGTTCGGCGTCAATACTGCTGGGCATCTGCCGCATACGCGATTACTCTTTTCCTGTAACCTGGACGCGGATCGTCCCGATCACGTCCTTATACAGTTCAATCCGGACATTGGTGACGCCGAGGCTCTGGATCGGCGCGGTATCGAGAATCTTGCGTTTGTCGATATGAATGCCGTGTTTGCGCTCTAATTCCTGGGCAATCTGCTTCGTCGATACGGAACCGAAGACGCGGCCTTCCTTGCCGCTCTTAACCGAGAACTGAAGCATGATCTTTTCCAGCTTCGCCGCCGTTTCGCGGGCCTGAGCTTCCATTTCCTTTTCGTTCAGCTTCGCCTGAACCTTCTGTTCGTCCAGAATTTCCAGACTCTTGGCCGTAGCCTGAACAGCCAGACGGTTGCGGATCAGAAAGTTGCGGGCATATCCGTCGGCAACCTCCACGATCGCGCCTTTCTTGCCTACCTTGCTGACATCGCTTAATAAAATGACTTTCATCGTTTATTCCTCCTTCATTACTTCGTCCAGCGTGGCGATCAACTCGGTTCGTAAATCTTCCACGCTCGTATTTTCCCGCTGCAGCGCGGCGGCGCTCAAATGCCCTCCGCCGTGCATCCGTTCCATAATCACCTGCACGTTGACATGGCCGCGGCTGCGCGCACTGATCGCCGTCTGGGAATCGCTGATCCTGGCGATGACAAAAGCGGCTTCCACGCCTTTAATCATCAAAATCGTATCGGCAACCTGCGACAGCATCGCGCGGGAAAGAATCTCATTGTCCGTCACTGCGGAAATGACAATACCATTATCTCTTTTTTCACAGAATTTTAAAACCTTTGTTTTCGTTTCAAATTCAGAATATTCATCCTTTAATAAATTATCGGCTTCCTGCGGATCCGCACCCCAGCGGCGAATCATCGCCGCGGCTTCAAACGTGCGGGTGCCGGTGCGGACTTTAAAGCGGTTGGTGTCGATCATCATCCCTGTCAGCATGATCGTCGCTTCCTCGCTGATAAAGTCGACTTTTCCCGTCTGATACGGCACAAATTCCGAGATCAATTCGCAAGCGCTGGATGCGCTCGGTTCGATGTAGACAAGAATCGGGTTGATATCCAGATCGGTACGGCGGCGGTGATGATCGAAAATCGCGATCTTCTTGGCTTTTTCCAATACCTGCGCGCCGTTGGACTGGCTTGGGTGATGGTGATCGGCCATGATGACCAGCGTTCCGTCCCGCAGCTGGTTCAGCGCTTCGTTTTCCGTGACAAATTTATGACGCGGTTCCAGTTCCTTCTTATACAGATTCATCGCGCCGCTGAGCTTTTCCTCCATCCCGCCGGATTTGGAAATGATGCAGCATGGCTTGTCATATGCCTGAACGATCCGGCTTAAGCACATCAGCGAACCGAGACAGTCAAAATCAGCTTCCTTATGACCTAATAAAATAACGTTCGTGCTTTTCTTGATCAGATCGCGGAGCGTATGCGCCATGATCCGCACGCGCACGCGGCTGCGCTTTTCCTGCGCTTCGCTGCTGCCGCCGAAATATTTGACGTCCTCGCCCTGACGGCGGATCGCCACCTGGTCGCCGCCCCGGCTCTGCGCCAGTTCCAGCAGTTGATTGACCATTTCATCCAGCTGCGCCACGTCGCTGCTTCCGCGGGCAAAGCCCATCGACAGGGTGATCGCCACGTCGAGCTGCTGGGATGCTTTGCGAGTCTGCGCCAGAATGCTGAAACGCTCGTCCACGATCTGCTTGAAAATCCGCTCGTTTAAAACGACGAGGAACCGGTCGGACTTTAACCGCCGCAGAAGCATGCCGTGATTCTTCGCCCATTCGACGACCGGCTGGCGGATATTGTTGTTGATCATCGCGATCTCTTGTTCTTCTTCATACTGCGTGGATTCTTCATAGTTATCGAGATGAATCAGACCGACGACGACCTGTTCTTCCTGATACGCTTTCTCCAGCTGCTGCTGCTCGGTGACATCCTGGAAAAACAAAATCCGGGCGTCTTCCTTGCGCGCAATTTCATAGGTCCGGTCGTCGATCTGAACCTGGACTTTTTCCACATCCCCCTGAATCAGATCGTTGACCTCCGGCAGCCACATCGTCAGCTTTTTGGAGATGCGGTTGATGCCGCGATCAGCGAACAATTCGCTCATCCAGGTGATCGTGTAGTTTTCATCATACGTCAGAATTCCAATCTGACCAAACTGGAAAGCATCCTTGGCTTCGCTGCCCAGAATTCGGGAAACGCCGAACATCCGGTTCTGGCTGTCCTCTTGAAAATACTGCACGAGGAAATACACCGTCAGGGTATTGATGATGAAGTATAAAGCGGCGAGCTTGATATCCAGATCGAACAGGAAATACAGGCAGACTAAGCCCAGCACTTCGACAACAATCAGGATCAGCAGCAGCGTTTTGATCTTTCCAATTTTTTCAGACACAAACGTTACCTCCTTAGAATTTTCTCCCGCATATCGGTAGTGACATACAGGAAGCCGACGATCGCCAGCAGCGGCAGCATGATCGGCAGCATCAAGAACGTGATAAGAATGACGAACAGCGCGACGTTTTTATGGTAGCGGACCGCCCCGTAAACCAGGCAGCAGATATACCCGAAAAAGACCAGTACCAGCGCACCCAACACCCCGCCGATCAGGATCAGCTCCGTCGCCCAGGACGGCAGCGTTGCCAGCTGGCTGGTAAAATTACTGGCGATAAACAGAAGAAAGCAGACGTAGGCCAGCGCCTTCGGGATCATGATCTCGCTTAACGGCTTGGGCGGCGCGACTTTAATCTTCATCCGCTTGAGCATGAAATTCGAAAGCAGATGGACGATGATGCCTTCCATCACGCCAGTCAGCACCGCTGACAAAACGAAGATCATTTTAAGAAATCCCGTGATATCCAGACTCGCCGGCAGCTGCACATTGAAATTTTCCGACATCTGCGTCATCATTTTGCCCATTTCGGAAATTTCCATAGCTATATCATAACCGAAAAAGGACGCAAATAAAACCGTTGTGATTAAATTTGAAAGAATGGTAAAGATCATCGTCGTCAGCATCAGGCGCAGATTATTCCATCCGCTTTTCACTCCCTGACCATACACTACGCCGCAAACGCAGGCTGTAATGACGTAAAACCAGGTTTGCGGACCGGCGATAATAAATGAAAGAAAAATAACGGAAACAAACGGAACCAGCGCGCTTTTCCATCCGTATTTCACCGCGTACATCACCATCGGCAGCGGCACCAGCCACGCGGCATACAAATCCAAAAGCCCGGCCAGCTGCCGGTTTATAAACAGAAACAGACCGATCAGGGCGACCATCATTGCGCCGTCGGTTATTTTTCTTACACTATTATTCATGTTGTCCCTCCTGTGAATGGCAAAAACCTCCACCAGATCACTGATGGAGGCTTTTTCATAACTTAGTCGTTAACGTAAGGCAGCAAAGCCATCTGGCGTGCGCGTTTAATCGCAGTCGCCAGCATGCGCTGATACTTCGCACGCGTGCCGGTAACCCGCCGTGGAATGATCTTGCCGTTGGCAGAAACAAACCGCTTCAGCAGTTCAACATCTTTATAGTCGATCGAAGTGATATTGTTCTTTGTGAAATAGCAAACCTTTTTGCGTCCCATACGCTGTTTTTTGAATGCCATAGTCGATCTCCTTTCAATTAAAATGGTAAGTCATCGCTGGAAATATCCAGTGTCGGACCAGCGCTGAAATCATCGAATCCATCGTTCGCCGCAGCGTCCCCAAACGGGTTGGCCTGGGCATAGCCGGCGTTCTGCGGCTGATAGCCCATCGAAGCGGAACGATTCTCGGATGCTGATTTCGATTCCAGCAGCTGTACGCTGTCACAGACCACTTCTGTGACGTACACTTTCTGACCGGAAGCATTGTCATAGTTCCGTGTCTGGATCCGTCCGTCAACGCCGACCAGCGCCCCTTTGTGCGCATACTGGCCGAGGAAATCCGCAGATTGCCGCCAGGCCACGCAGCTGATGAAATCAGTCTGCCGGTCCTGCCCGTTGCCGCCGGAGAACCGACGGTCGCAGGCGACGGTGAAGGTTGCGACAGAAAGTCCGCTCTGGGTCTTTCTCAGCATTGGATCGCGGGTTAAACGCCCGACTAAAATGACACGATTAATCATGACAGTTCCTCCTTCAGTACTTTATCGCTTATTTTTCGTCCTGTTTGATGATCATGTAACGGACAATGTTCGCATTGATGCGGGACAGACGATCAAATTCTTTAACCGTTGCATTGTCAGCTTCAAAAGTTACAACCATGTAGTAACCTTTGGTCATGTCTTCGATACGATACGCAAACTCTTTGACTCCCCAGTCATCTACCTTCAGGATTTTTCCTCCGTTGTCGGTGATGATGGCGTGCAGTCCGTCGATAACCTGCTGACGAGCTGCATCATCCAGGGATGCGTTTACGATGTACATGACTTCATACTTTTTCATGTAGCACACCTCCTTATGGTCTATTGGCTTATCGCTTGGCGGATAAGCAAGGAGTAAATATTTTTTATATCTACCCGTTTATCTAGTATAGCAAACTCCCCAGCGAAAGTAAACATGTTTTTTTGTTATTTTATTTTTGAAATAAGCCTGTCATTCCGGCCTGATTTTCCTTTGCAATCCTCGATTTTACGGTATTCAACTGCCTTTTCCCTGACGTTTCCTATATAATAAAGTTAGAAAAAAGGAGCGTCGTTATGAAATCATACCGAAAGGGATGGATCGCCTTTTCGATCCTGCTTTTATTGATCGGCTGCCAGCATCAGCCTGCGGAAATCGGTCTGACCACTGTCTCTGCCGTTTATCAGAAGCAGCATGCTGAAAATCAGAAAAATCCGGAATTCGCAGAACAAAACCCGGAAGTCATCGCCGCTTTGGTCAACGATGTGGTCAAACTGCGCTTTCAGCGTGCAGGTGAAGGTTTAGCTTCCCATTTGACCGAAGCCTGCCGCGAACGGTTTATCATTGCCAATCAAGCCGTCAGCGGAACGGATTATGGCCTGACCCGGTTAGGCAAGCTGGAAAGCTGCGAAATCCTGACGATCAGCGACAACACGGTTTTGGCTCAGATCAAGGCTTCTTATGGGGACACGCCTGCGGCTTATGCGCTTGTTTTAACGTTGGTCAACGAAGATCAGACCTGGCTTGTCGATCAGATGCGCTGGATGGCGAACGATCAAACCCGGCGCGGTCCGGTTGAAAGTGCTGATCAGCTTGCCAAAGCGTATCAGGAAGCGGTTCTTTCTCAGGATTACACCCGGCTCGCCGCGCTTTATAACGTGCCTGCGGATCCCAACGGACTCCTGTTCTGGAGTACGGTCAAAATTGCCGACTGTGAAATCACGGCGCGGCAAATTCAGCGGGAGCAGGCTTGCTTCCAGCTGCAATTCACGGTTGAGGATCCCGGTATGTCCCAGTTGAAAAAAGGAACCTCGACAGGCTGGCTGTGGTGCCGCCGTCAGACGCATCATGACGGAGACTCAATTTCCGACTGGATCATTGAAGGTCTGATGACAAAGCAGCCGCCAACATCCTGGTGGCAGTCCTGACCTTTCATCTGCCGCAGCCTTCGCTGCTTATTTCCCCCAACGTTCTGAACAAGCCTGCAGGAAAAACAAAGCTCTGAACTTCACCGAGGAATTCAGAGCTTTGTAATTCTATAATTTAACATGTTTCAAGGAAATGGGCGATGCGTTTTAGCGCACCTTTGATTTCATCAATGCTGTAAGCGTAAGAGATCCGCACGAAGCCTTCGCCGCTGGCGCCGAAGGCGTTGCCCGGTACGACCGCAACCTTTTCTTTTTCCAGCAGCTTCTCGCAGAATTCTTCCGAGGTCATCCCGGTATGCTTGATCGAAGGGAACACATAGAATGCCCCCTGCGGCATTGGGCATTGCAATCCCATCCGGTTTAAGCCGTTGACGATAAAATTGCGGCGGCGTTCAAACGAATCCTTCATCATTTCAACATCCCCATCGCCCTTGGCCATCGCTTCAATGCCGGCATACTGGCTGATTGTCGGTGCACACATGATCGCGTACTGATGAACCTTATTCATTGCGGCGATCAAATCCCGATGAGCGGCGATATAGCCTAACCGCCAGCCGGTCATCGAATAGGCTTTGGAGAAACCGCTGATCAAAATCACCTGATCCTTGATCTCATTAAAGGAAGCAATTGAGCAATGCTTGCCGCTGTAGGTCAACTCAGCGTAAATTTCATCCGTAACCACCGCGATCCCGGATTCCTGAATCAACGGCACAATCTCGCTGAAGTCTTCCTTTGTCATGATGCCGCCGGTAGGATTTCCCGGGAAATTCATTAAAATCGCTTTGGTCTTCGGGGACAGCGCCTGTTTAAGCTGTTCCTTTTTCAGTTTGAATTTATCTTCTTCTTTTAATTCCACGATCACTGGAACACCGCCCGCCAGACGCACGCATGGTTCATAGGCGACATAACCCGGAGACAGCACGATCACTTCATCTCCCGGATTCAATAACGAGCGGAAGGCGATATCAATCGCTTCGCTGCCGCCGACCGTAACCAGAATATCGCTGTTCCACGCATACTCCAGCTGGAATCTCCGTTTCAGATAACGGCAGATCTCCTTGCGCAATTCCGGCAGTCCGGCATTGGCGGAATAAAATGTCCGCCCCTTTTCAATCGCATAGATCGCTTCCTCGCGGATATGCCACGGAGTATCAAAATCCGGTTCGCCGACGCCCAGTGAAATAACGCCTTCCATCGAACTGGCCAGATCAAAAAACTTGCGGATGCCTGACGGCGGGATCGTCCCGATGACGTCGTTTAACAATGACTTGGGGTTCATGGGGTCACCAGCAGTCGTTCCTGATCATCTTCCTGCTGATCAATGATCACACCTTCGACTTTATACTGTTTTAAAACAAAGTAAGTGGCCGTGCCCTTGACCCCCTCAATCGGAGCCAGCTTCTGACCGACAAAATCGGCAACTTCGCGCATCGTCCGGCCCTTGACGATCACGATGAATTCGGACCGGCCGGAAATCAGATACATGTTGCTGACCTCAGGGTAACGGTAAATTTTCTCCGCGACTTTATCATAGCCGCAGTCGCGCTCCGGCGAAGCGTTGACCTCAATCAGCGCCATAACGTGATCCTGATTCGTCTTATCCCAGTTGATGACGGTGTGATATCCGCAGATGACCTTTTCCTCGGCCAGCTTCTTCATTTCGCCGTCTACCTGTTGTGGAGTTGAGTTTAAAATATCGGCAAGATCGGTAACGGATATCCGGGCATCCTGTTCGATCGCTTTTAATAATTGAATCTCCTGCATGAGTATTCCTCGCTTTCTTTTTTCCTATGACCTGATATTACCCGCCGTCAGGCCATCCAGGAAACGAGTCTTGTCATTTTCCACATTCTCATTTCCGAACTTCCCCCACTTTCCACGCTTCTGCTTCATGTCAATCATGCGCTTTGGCTTCCAGCTGTTTCTGATTGCCGGATAGTTCCGGCTCAAACCGGCCGCCGGCACGCTGAATGATTATAGGATATCATAAAAAACAGGCTTGCGGGGCAAGTTTCGCCGTCTGTTTCTGAAAATCATGACAATTTTCTCGGATTTTATTGAAAATTTTCAACAAAACAGGATCAGGTTTCCCTGATCCCTTCTTTTTTATCTTATATCGCCATACCGGTGAAACGGCGCTGACTGATCTTTATTCCCTATCCTTCAGCTGTCCTTCGTTGAGAACTACCCGGTGATCGCTCAGTTCGGATACGACGTTGGAGTGGGTGACGACGATAACCGTCTTCCCGAATTCCTCTGTCAACATCCGGAAGATCTTGATGATCTCCTGTTCCGTCGCCGTGTCCAGGTTGCCTGTCGGTTCGTCCGCAAAGATTAAATCGACATTGGACGCGATCGCCCGTGCAATCGCCACCCGCTGCTGCTCGCCGCCGGACAGCTTCGTCACCAGACGGTCTGCTTTTGATTTCACAATGCCGAATTTCTCCAGCAGCGCATACGCTACTTCCTTCTGATTCTTCGGAATGGCATTGTCCGTTTCCGTCATCGCCAGCTCGATGTTCTCCAGCCCGGTCAGATAGCTGATCAGGTTGTATTGCTGGAACACGATGCCGATCTTATTGCGGCGGTACTTGTACAGTCCGATCTTGTCCAGATCGTCGCCTTCGTAAAAGATCTTCCCGCTTTCCTGCTTGTCCAGTCCTGCGATGATCGACAACAGCGTCGTTTTGCCGCTGCCGGACGGACCGAGGATCGTGTAGAACTGCCCCTGTTCAAACTCATAGGACAGATCTTTCAGAATCTGACGTTTGTAACCGCCGTCTTCATAGCCATAGTTCAGATTTTCTAACTTTAATATCGTTGTCATATTCTCTGCCCTCCTTAATTCTGATTCATCAAGATCTTCTTCGGATTGAACCGCATGATCATAAACGACGGAATCAGGATTGAGATGAAGACGACGCCGATGCCCAGAATATAGATTTCTCCAATGATCATCGGATTGATCTGCACTTCATATTCCGATAACAGGTCATCCTGACTGATTTCCGTAAAGTAGTTCGTCTCCCCCCAATAGATTGTGCCGTTGTTCTGATCGTCCAGCGTTCCATATTGGCTTTCTGTATCAACCTGATAATCCATCACCATCTTGCCAACCTGTTTGGCGACTAACGAACCGCTGACGACTGACAGGGTGAAGCCGATCAGTGCGACGATGATCAATTCAACAAAGAACTGCGCCACAATCTTCATCTTGGATACGCCCATTGACAACAGTACGCCGATCTCATACTCGCGGGTTTTCAGCGTTAAGGCTGTAACGAGCGTGATGATGACGACGGCATTGATTGCGACGATCCAAACGATGATGTTGGAGAACAGCGACAGCGTATCCAGCGGCCGCGCCAGTTTCTTAAACGTATCGTTATTCGCGTCAATCTTCATGAACTCTTTCAAATCAGACTGATGATCCGCCACGAACTGATCGACATTCAGCGGATCGTTTAACAGGAAGACCGCTTTATTGACATACGTATAGCTTTCCGGGGTTGGCGTTTCCGTATCGACATAGTATTCCGGATTTTGCGCTTTGGAATATTCATACTGTTTAATGCCCAGATTGTAATAGGCGTTGCCATAGGCTAACGTAGGGGCAAGGATCGTATTGTCCGGCGAATCATAGCGGCTCATCCATTTGTATTCATTGGAATTCTCATCCAGTTCCTCGTTATTGTGATAGATCCCGATGATTTCCAGATTCATGTGGATATCCTCATCGGTGACGCCGGTCTGTTCAAAATATTGCATATCATTTTTACTGATCAGATCGATTGTAATCACATCGCCGACACGCAGATTGTTATGGCTGGCCAGTTTATCGGTGATCAGGCAGACCATTTTGCCTTCGTCCACTTCTTCCTGATTGTAGAACCGCCCCTCCACAATTTCATACATCTTATCTTCCAGCTCGATCATATTCGGAAAATAGTTCATCTGTAATTTCAGATCCGGTTCCACATATTCCACCGTCGTTCCGTCCTCATACGTGACCGAGCCTCCGCCGCCGCTGTTTTCCCGTTCATTGTTCAGCGGCACTGTTTCAAAGCCGTTGGAATAAAGCATCATCGAATTGACGACATTGACGGTTTTGACCCGTTCATCGCTCATCAGGTTTTTAATATCTTCAATTTTTACTGATGGAGCATTTTTATAGGCTTCCTTCTGCGCTTCTTCATCTAACCCCTCGGTATACTCACGGAAAGCGTTGTAATCCGTTTCATACGAAACGACGGCCCGCATCTTCCGCCGGGTTTCGATCTTTGCCTGTTCCGAAGCGTTGTTGATGCCCAATCCGATAATGACTAAATTACCGATCAAAAAGAAGGTGATCGCCAACAGGATTGATTTCGACATGCGCCGCGTTATATTCTTGATCGCGCGTGTAAAAAAATTCATCGTGTGTCTCCTTTCCCGCATGGTGATTTTGCCATGCTTCTCTTACAGGCTTCATGGTATCACAGAAGTCTGACTTCCTGGTTATGGAATTCCTTTCAATTTTATTACAGTACAAAGCCGGGGATTTCCCCGGCCTTGTTTATTGAATATCCTTCAGCTGTCCTTCGTTGAGAACTACCCGGTGATCGCTCAGCTCCGATACGACGTTGGAGTGGGTGA